>CAJXPP010000042.1 GCA_913058195.1 uncultured Gammaproteobacteria bacterium
CTACACAGAGTAGATCGTCGGCAGCGTCAGATGTGTATAAGAGACAGCCCTCAAACTCAGCACATTTATAAAACACCAGTCTATAAAAACCAGATCCTCCCACGCTTAATTTGGTGGACTAGAAGCTGAGTTATGCTGTAATAATAGCGAATGACTGTTCCTTAAAAAATGATAAAAGAAAGTCAGGTCTATTCAGCCCAATCTCACTGCTTGGCCAAGCTTTTCTCGAAAAGTGACAATATAAAGCTCGTCAAAAATAGCTTCGTAAGCTGGGTGCAACTTATATACGAGAAATAGAAATAGCATAGGCAATAAAATACTTCACACAAGGCTTCACAGAGATATTTGAACAAAACATAGATAAATATATTTCGCGTTTTGACAGCTATTTGTACTGACTATTAGTCTAATACGGCAGTCAACATAACCTGTTGTTGACTGCCATAACTATTTAGTTACAAACAACATTAATTGGTAAAAGCTTTCAAACAAATAGTTATAATCGATTTTACCTTTTATTAAATGCTGTTTATTATAAAACTCCCATCAGAAAACTATTAGGAGTTCATTATGAAAAAGAAGCTAACCACTAACGCAGGCTGCCCTGTTGCACATAATCAAAACGTTCAGACAGCTGGTCCTCGAGGCCCACAGTTATTACAAGATGTCTGGTTCCTTGAGAAAATGGCGCATTTTGATCGTGAAGTTATTCCTGAAAGACGCATGCATGCCAAAGGTTCTGGTGCTTACGGCACATTCACTGTCACCAATGACATCACCCAATACACGCGTGCGAAAATTTTCTCTGAAGTAGGCAAAGCGACAGAAATGTTCGCTCGCTTTTCCACTGTTGCAGGTGAACGTGGTGCAGCCGATGCAGAACGGGATATTCGTGGCTTTGCACTCAAATTCTATACTGAAGAAGGTAACTGGGACTTGGTAGGAAATAATACGCCTGTCTTCTTTTTACGTGATCCTTTGAAGTTTCCTGATCTTAATCATGCCGTAAAGCGCGATCCACGAACTAATATGCGTAGTGCTCAAAATAACTGGGATTTCTGGACATCATTACCTGAAGCCTTACATCAAGTCACAATTGTGATGAGTGATCGCGGTATACCAGCCACTTACCGCCATATGCACGGTTTTGGTAGCCACACTTTCAGCATGATTAATGCCGATAATGAACGCACTTGGGTTAAATTCCACTTTGAGTCAAACCAAGGTATTAAAAACCTGACTGATGAAGAATCTACGACGATTATTGGCCAAGACCGTGAAAGTCACCAAGCCGATTTATACAATGCAATCGAAACCGGCGATAATCCTTCATGGAATATGAAGATTCAAGTTATGACCGAAGCAGAAGCTGATGCATCACCCTATAATCCTTTCGATTTAACTAAAGTATGGCCGAAAGCAGATTACCCATTGATTGATGTTGGTGTAATGGAATTAAATCGTAACCCTGAAAACTACTTCGCCGAAGTTGAACAGTCTGCATTTAACCCAGCAAGCATCGTACCTGGTATTAGTTTCTCTCCTGATAAAATGCTTCAAGGTCGCTTGTTTTCATACGGTGATGCCCAACGCTATCGATTAGGGGTAAACCATCAACAAATACCGGTTAATGCACCTCGCTGCCCCGTTAATAATTATCACCGTGATGGTGCAATGCGCGTAGATGGTAATCATGGCAGCACGATTGGCTACGAACCTAATAGCCAAGGCGAATGGCAGGAACAGCCTGATTTTTCAGAACCACCGTTAAACCTATCAGGTGCAGCAGCACACTGGGATCACCGGGAAGATGAAGATTATTATTCACAGCCTGGTAACTTATTTAGACTAATGAGTTCTGAACAACAGGAAGCATTATTTAATAATACTGCTGGCTCATTAGGTGGTGCTTCAATCGAAGTACAACAACGTCACGTTGCAAACTGTACAAAAGCCGATCCGGATTATGGTACAGGCATTGCTAAAGCATTAGGACTGTAATTAGTAAATTACCTTATTAACATTTTTGTGGCAGGGGTTTAGTTCTCTGTCACAAGACTGTTAGCTTTCAATTATCTCAATAACCTAGCGAACGTCAGGCTTCTAATTTTAAAACCACAACTTGCTATAAAAGTATCAATAAATCATCCAACTTTATTCAATCCATCTCAAATTCTACTGTGACTAATTTAATTTTAAATTGTTCTAATTTACGGTTCACCTGCATCGTATTTACACGACCGTTTTGATCCTACTCCCCTCTCTTGTTCCCATGACTTCAATCCGCTGTGCCATTTGTTCTTTTAGCTCTGATACATGCGAGATAATGCCAATTGTTCTTCCTGTTGATTGTAGGTCAATCAAGGTGTTAATAGCTAGTTGCAGTGATTCTTGATCCAAACTGCCAAAGCCTTCATCTATAAATAGCGTATCGAGTTGGATACCGCCCGATCGTTCTTGCACGACATCAGATAAACCCAAAGCCAGTGCTAATGAGGCCATAAATGATTCACCGCCTGATAAAGTGGCTACGGGTCGAGTTTTGCCAGTGTGAGCATCATCAATTGCTAAATCTAAACCTGCTGTGGTATTACGTTTTTGGTCTGATTCATTTTGGCGAATTAAACGGTATTGGCCTTTGCTCATAATGTGCAAACGTTGGCTGGCAATACTGAGAACGGAGTCTAATAAGTTACCTAATACAAAGCGCTCTAAGCTGACACGAACATTACCTCTGCCTGACGCAGCTTTCGATAAGGTGCCAATCACTTCGTAATCTTTCTTTATATCACCTTGCTGGTTTTCGATACGTTTTATCTTATTTTGAGCATCATCAAGCTTGGCTTTGTATTTTTCAGCCGTATTCCAGTTGGCTTCAAGTTGATTATAATGTTGTTGGCTTTTATCTAAGACAGTTTGAAGTGCTGCTATATCAGGCTGGTGTTTACCCGCTACTTGCTTGGTTAATAGAGCTAATTCTGCTTTGAGTGTTTGGCCTGCTTGATCATACAGCTTCACTTCATTTCGGTAAGCCTGCAAGGTTTCATCAATCACATGCGCTGCTTCGAAGGCTTGTTGACTGGCAAACTCGCTGTCTATCAAGGCTTGTTGCCAGATACTTTGTTGCTGTTGTTGTGACTTAACAATCGCTTCACGATTTGAATTGAGTGTTTTCAATGCTGCTTGAATAGCTGATTGTTGCTGCAAACTCTCTGTTTTGGCTTTTGATGCAGCTTTATACACCTGCTCAATAGTGCTTATCTTTTTTTGTGTGGCTTGCGTGGCATTATCAACTGCTGTGACAGTGCGATAGTGTTCTGGCAAACCAGCTTGTGCGTTACTGAAGTCTGCCTGTGCTTTAGCTTTGCTTGCACTTAACTCAGGCAGTGTTTTTTCTAGTGTTGCAAGTGCTTCGTTTAACGGTATTAGTTGTGCTTGACTGGCGATTAATTGTTGCTTGGTCTTAACAAGATCACCCTCTTGTTGCTGTATTATTTTTAATTGTTGTTCAATTTCATTAAATTGTTGGGTGACGGCTTCAAGAGTTTGCGTAGCAGCATCGGCTAAATCAGTTTCTAACTGGGTGATTTCTGCTTGTTTAGTGATGACTAAATGTGTTGTTGCATCAAAGTCTGATTTTGCTTGCGTTCCTACTTCTTGGCATTTTTCTTGTGCCTGTCGTGCTACTTCAACTTGTTGTTGATTTGGTGCTTCAGCAGCTAATATTGCCGGATTGGGGTGCGTTAAACTACCACACACGGCACACGGTTGTTCATCTTGTAATTGCGATGCCAAAATAGCCGCTTGATGTGTGTGCCACAGCAGTTCTAGTTGATCGGCACTCGTTTTTTTGTGCTTATATTCTATTCGTGTAGATTCTAAGGTTTGTTTTTTTTGTTTTTGATTTATAAGTAGTTTATCTGATTCAATTAGTGCATTACCTAGTTTATTACGTTGTTCTAATCGTCGTGCCGCTTTTAACTTTTTCTCAACCCATCCAGCTTTATTTGCTAGCTGATTTGATAGGGTTTCAATGCTGATATTAAGCGTTTTCACCTGCCCATTTAAGCTGTCAACCTGTTGCTTATTTTGAGTCTGCTGATTGATTGTTTTGTCATAATCTACACTGGCTGACTGTGCTGATTTTTCAAATTGGGCAATGTTATTTAGAATGTCTTTATAGCCGTTCAACTTCACTTGTTCGGCTTTTAAGGTATCTCGTTGTTGATGATCTTTTTCAGCCTGTTCAAAGCCTGCATTCGCCTTCACTAGCTGTTGCTCAATGTCATTAAATTGAGTTTGGCTTTGGTCAATCTCAGTTTGCTTTGCCACACTATCAATATTTAAGCTTTGCAGCGTTTGCCATTTAGGGGCAATTTTTAATGCTTTTTCAGCTTTTAAAATAGATTGTCTAGTGTTTGTAATTGCATCGACTTGTTTTTGCCAATCCTTATACTGTGTGTTGGTAACTTCTAAAGCTTTAAAGGCGTTGATAAGATCTTGTGCTGCTTTAAAGTTACTATTCGCTGACTGCAATTCAGTTTGTGCTTGCTGTTTGCTATTGTCACTTTCTACACACGCAGCGTTTGCTTCCGTTAATGTTAATTGCAAGGCTTTAACATCAGTCACGGCGACATCGACTAAGGCTTCTTGTTTGGACTTTTCAAAGCCAGCATTTTTTCGTTCAATATCTGCTGCTTTGTCTTTTAGACTTTGTTCAATCTGTTTGTAGATATGGGTTTGGAACAAAGTGGATAAGATTTGTTGGCGATCGTCTGATTTTGCCAACAGTAAGTCTCGAAACTTACCTTGTGGCAATACCATCACTTGGCGAAATTGATCAGCACTTAAACCGACAATAGAAAGGATTTGTTGGTCGGCATCGGTCACTTTTTTGGGGACTAAGGTTTGCTGGCTTCCATCATCTATGATCTGACTTAATTCAGCACTGGCTTTTTGTTCGGTTTCCCCCTCACCTTTTTTAGCCGGTCGCATTTGAGTTGGCACACGTTGAATACGGTAGCGTGCTTGCCTGATGCTAAACTCGAGCGTTAATTGGGTAAGCAGATCCTTATCAGCATGATCACTTCGCAGTCCTACGCCTTTGCTACGATCAGAGTCGGTAGTTTCACCATATATGGCATAACAAATCGCATGTAAAATAGATGACTTACCCGCGCCTGTTGGGCCATCAATTAGGAATAAAGGGTTGTTACCTAGTACATCAAAGTTGATAGTTTCAGTTTTAGCAAATGGGCCAAAGGCTTGAATTTCTAATGAGTGCAGTTTCATGTTCTGTCCTCATTGCTTGATTTAACCTGCTGAATCGTTTCCAGTAATAATGTTTGCTGAGCTTCACTAAGTTCATTGCCAGTGACTTGTTCGAAAAAGTCGGTAAACACTTGTTGTTCGGTTCGTTTCAAGCCCACATCAGCCACTAATCGACTACCACTAGCAAAGGTAAATTGAGTGCGTTCAAGTTGTAAGGTGTTGGGATAGACCTGACGAAGTTGGCCCATTGGATCCAAAATATCATTTTTATCGGTAAGTTTAATCAGCAAGTAATCTTGCTTGTGTGTATCTGTTGTTGCATCGTCTAAAATACCGGCTAATGTGCCTTCTAATACGCGTAAATCATGTTGTGGCGTTAATGCTAAGTGTTGGTGAGACACTAGGCCTGTTTGTCCTACTTCAACCAGTGTGACGCCTTTTTTCTGCTTATATTCTGAAAATGAATATTTGAGCAAGGAACCTGAGTAACGAATATGTTCAAACCCTTTGTACTGCGGCGCATGTAAATGACCAAGGGCAACATAATCGAAGCTTTTTAAAGGGTCGTATGAGACGCGATCAGCACCGCCTATAGATAAGGGTCTTTCTGACTCTGACTCATCAGCACCATCAATAAAACAGTGACTAATTAATACACTAGGTATATCAGTTGAGCGAACAGCATTAATCCGATCAACTAAATGGATATGGGCTTCATCATAAGTTTTAACATCACAGTCAAACGCTTCACGTACTTCAACGGGGTCATGATAAGGAATGCCGTAAAAATTAACTGGACCAGTATCTGATTCAATCGTGATTGGCTTTGTAATGTCAGTTAAGTTACTCAAAATATGCAGTCCTGCCTGTTGCATATGTTTAGCGCCAAAACCCAGCCGCTTAGCACTGTCATGATTACCTGAAATTAGTATCACGGGAATACTTAATTCAATAGTGAGTTGTTCAAGGAAGTTATTTAACGCATCAACTGCTTCTGCTGGTGGCACCGAGCGATCAAAGATATCACCCGCGATAATCACCGCATCCACTTTATGCTCAATGGCGTAGGATTTTACTTGCTGTAAAACATAAAGCTGGTCGTCTAATAATGCTATATTTTGGAATAAGCGGCCAATATGCCAATCGGATGTATGAATAAATTTCACTGCGTCAGTGCCCTGCCCTTCAATTACTGCATTTTAATCAGCCACAATAATAACAAGTTCATAGCTATAGATTTTAAATATTAACTTTCTTCTAGTTGTCAGTCTATCAGTCATTAACAACAGATATAAACAAAGGCCACTTTAACGTTGTGACGCTAATCCAAGTTATGAAGCACATCTTTCATACTACAGTGCACAAACATTCATAAAGCTTTCTTTATAAGCTTTTATCTAGTCAATACAAATTTCACTTTGCTGTAAAACACTATATTAGTCATTACATTAGTATACAAATAGATACTAGGTATCAAAGCAGTGCGTACTTACATGTTTTGACCATGTAATCTACTATGTACTGCTGGTGGATGTAAATCCTTTTTTTAAGGCTTATATATAGACCGATCAGCTCTAGTATTGTTAATGGGTCACTCTGTTTTCCGTTACAAAAAAATACTTAATATATATGTTAATCAATAGCATATAGCGTAGACTAGAAAACTTTATTATTAAATAGTTTTTATAAGCACTCTGAAAATGTGTGATAAAAAATAACTCGCAAATCAATTAATCATTTGAAACGTCATCGATTATTTCGGCGTTAATTAGCAGCTTATATATTAAGTGTATGGAGACTTAAATATGATATTAAATCCGACTCATCGAAAATTATTTACCATCCCAGTTATCGCTTTGGTTTACTTATCATATACCTCGTTCACTAATACCTCATTTGCCGATGAAGCAAAGGATGAAGCACCTATTGCTATCCCACAAGCAATGGTTGTTGATACAGCGATCGTAGAAGTAACATCATCTCGTCTATGGAGAGAATTCTCAGGTCATTTAGCTGCTGTTAATTTTGTTGAGATACGCCCACAAATCTCAGGTATTATTACTAAAGTAAATTTCAAAGATGGTCAATTTGTAAACAAAGGGGATGTGTTGTATATCATTGACCCTAAACCTCTTGCGTCTATCGTTGCACAAAAAGAAGCTAGTTTGAACACTGCTAGAAACAATTATTCCTTAGCCCAAAAAGAGCTTAAGCGTTCAAGTAACCTATTAGCTAAAAAAATGATTTCAGAACAAATTCATGATGAAAGTGCTAATAAAAAACTAATCACTCACTCAGCAATAAAAGAAGCTGAAGCAGCATTATTAGAAGCTAAAATTAATCTAACTTATACCTCTATAGAAGCGCCTATTTCAGGACAAATCAATCGAACAGAATTGACGGAAGGTAATTTAGTTGATGCTGGTATTATTGCGCCACTACTTACTTCGATTGTTTCACAGGGTAGAATCTATGCTGACTTTGAAATTGATGAAAACACTTATATTGAATATCTCCAGTCATCGTTCAACTCTGACACATCGTTAGATGCAACGCCTGTAGAGTTACGTTTACAAAGTAACGATACCGTTTTCAATGGGAAAGTTCACTCCGTAGATAATCGAATAGACCCTACAACAGGTACCATTCGTGTCCGAGCCCTATTTGAAAATTTAAATAAGCTATTAGTGCCTGGAATGTTTGCTCAAATTAAGCTCGGCAGTACAGAAGTACACAAACAGATCCTAATTAGTGAGCATGCTATTGGCACTGATCAAAATCGTAAATTTGTTTATGTTGTAAGTAATGAAAGTATGGCTACTTATCGAGAAGTTACTTTGGGTGACAGTATAAAAGGTTATAAAGTCGTAACTTCAGGACTAGATCAAGCTGATGAAGTCATTACTAGTAGCTTACTTAGGATCCGTCCTAATACGCTAGTCAGTCCAAAAAATGCTTCAACAATCGACACAGAAAAATAAAATAAGGTAATACAGTATGAATTTTTCAAGTCATTTTGTTGATCGTCCAATACTAGCAGGTGTCATGTCATTACTGCTTTTTGTATTTGGCTTGGTTGCAATGTTTCAATTACCTATTTCTGAATACCCAGAGGTTTCACCACCATCAATTGTTATTAGTGCTTCATTTCCAGGTGCAAGCCCATCGGTAATAGCTGAGACTGTTGCAACGCCTCTAGAAGAGCAAATTAATGGCGTTGAGAACATGTTATACATGAACTCTCTCGCATCAACAGATGGCCGCCTGTCTATCACTGTCACTTTTGCAATCGGTACCGATCCCGATTTATCTCAGCAGTTAGTGCAAAACCGCGTATCTCAGGCTTTGCCTCGTCTTCCAGATGTAACACGCCAGATTGGCGTTATTGTCACCAAAAGTTCGCCAGATTTGACGATGGTTGTTCATTTATTATCTCCAAATGAACGCTATGACATGCTGTACCTACGTAATTACGGAACCTTACATGTACGGGATCAATTAACCAAAATTAAGGGTATTGGCGAAGTTAGGTTATTTGGTTCTGGTGATTATGCTATGCGTCTGTGGTTAAACCCAGATAGAATTGCCGGCTACAGTATGAATCCACAAGAAGTAGTCGATGCGATTCGCAGTCAAAATATTCAAGTAGCAGCAGGTTCTATCGGCGGTCCTCCATATAATGATTATGTTGAATTGCAATTACCTATTAATGTTCGAGGCCGTCTACAAACAATCGAAGAGTTCGAACAAGTTATCATTAAACGTGATGATAATGGTGCCGTTATCAGACTAAAAGACGTAGCACGTGTCGAACTAGATGCACAGAGTTATGGACTACGTTCACTGCTTAATAATCAGTCTGCCGTCGCCATCCCCATTTTTGCTGCACCAGGCGCTAATGCATTAGATATTTCTGACAATGTTCGAGCCACGATGAAGCAGTTGAAAGAGTCATTCCCCGAAGGTGTTGATTACAGCATTGTTTATGATCCTACTGTGTTTGTACGCAGTTCTATCGAATCAGTTATTACCACTTTACTCGAAGCCATTGCTTTGGTTGTACTTGTCGTAATTATCTTCTTACAAACATGGCGCGCTTCGCTCATCCCCCTACTAGCTGTGCCTGTATCAATTGTCGGAACCTTTGCCTTTATGCACCTGCTTGGTTTTTCAATCAATGTACTATCGCTATTCGGCTTGATATTAGCCGTGGGGATCGTGGTGGATGATGCCATTGTGGTCGTTGAGAATGTCGAACGTAATATTCGAGAGGGTAAATCGCCTCGTGACGCAACCATACAAGCTATGAAAGAAGTCACCAGCCCTATTATCGCGACATCATTAGTAATAGCGGGTGTATTTATCCCTATCGCGTTTATTAGTGGTTTGGATGGTATGTTTTATAAGCAATTCGCCTTAACGATTGTGATTGCGACCTTCATTTCTACATTTAACTCTCTCACATTAAGCCCTGCTTTATCGGCTTTATTATTACGTGCTCCTGATGCACCAAAAGATAGACTATCAAAAGTAATGGACTTCTTATTTGGCTGGTTCTTCAACCTCTTTAATACAGTATTTAAAAAGGGACAACATGGTTATTCTCACAAAGTAGTTAACTCAGTCATTTCTCATAAATTTATTATGATGATAGTTTATGGACTTCTTGTTGGTCTAACCGTTTACAGCTTTAAATTAGTACCACCGGGTTATATCCCCTCGCAGGATAAACAGTATCTGATTAGCTTTGCTCAATTACCGACCGGGTCAACACTCGACCGTACTGAACAGGTAATGCGTGAAATGGCTGATGCTGCATTGTCAGAAGATGGCGTTAAGAGTGCAGTGCAATTTCCTGGTTTATCAGTGAATGGCTTTGTAAACTCAGCCAGTGCAGGTATTGTTTTTGTTACTTTGGAGGACTTTGATAAGCGTAAAGATCCATCACTGAGTGCTGGGGCAATCGCAGGTCGATTACAACAAAAATTTGGAGGGATTCAAGATGCCTTTATTGCTATTTTTCCTCCTCCTCCCGTGCGTGGCTTAGGTACAACAGGTGGCTTTAAACTACAGGTAGAAGATCGTGGTGACCAAGGTTATAAGGCGCTTGATGATGTGATGAATCAAGTCAAAATGAAAGCCTATCAAGATCCCGCTTTAACGATGGTGTATTCAAACTACAATGTTAACGTGCCACAACTATATGCCGATCTAGATCGCACTAAAGCAGAACAATTAGGTGTTCCGGTCGATGAGGTATTTAGCGCGCTACAAATATATCTCGGTTCATTGTATATCAATGACTTCAATCAATTCGGACGAACCTATCAAGTCATTGCTCAAGCGGATAAAGAGTTTCGCTCCACACCACAAGATATTAGTAGGCTACAAACCAGAAATAACAATGGCGATATGGTGCCATTAGCTTCTATTATTAATGTTACTGAAAGCTTTGGCCCAGAAGTGGCGATGCACTATAACGCTTACCGATCAGCTGATTTGAATGGCAGCGCAGCACCGGGCTACTCTTCTGGTGAAGCTCAAGAAGCGATTATTAAAATTCTTGATGAAACATTACCTAAAGGTATGGAGTATGAGTGGACTGAATTAACCTACCAGCAAATATTGGCAGGTAATACAGCCATCTTTATTTTCCCTCTTTGCTTATTCTTAGTGTTTCTAGTGTTAGCTGGCCAGTATGAAAGCCTTGCCTTACCACTTGCCGTTATTCTCATTGTGCCTATGAGTATATTGTCCGCTATTTTAGGTGTTTATATTTATGGTGGAGACAATAATATATTCACCCAGATAAGTTTATTCCTACTTGCCGGTCTTGCTTCTAAGAATGCTATTCTTATTGTTGAATTTGCACGTGAATTAGAGCATAAAGGACGCAGTACAGTGGAAGCTGCAATTGAATCTGCTCGCCTTCGTTTACGTCCCATATTGATGACCTCATTTGCATTTATTATGGGTGTACTACCCTTAGTGGTAAGTGAAGGCGCTGGCTCAGAAATGCGTCAAGCTATTGGTGTTGCAGTATTTTCTGGCATGTTAGGTGTCACATTCTTTGGGCTAATATTTACACCCGTTTTTTATGTCATATTTAGAAAGCTTGAGATGCGATTTTCATCAGGAAAAAGTA
Organism: uncultured Gammaproteobacteria bacterium; assembly: GCA_913058195.1. Classification (GTDB taxonomy): domain Bacteria; phylum Pseudomonadota; class Gammaproteobacteria; order Nitrosococcales; family Methylophagaceae. The sequence goes on from CAJXPP010000042.1 coordinate 11,417, forward strand.
ACTTACCCCTGTAATCCAGTACATTAAAGCTAGGCCGCTTTAGGGGATACTGCTGCGGTATTGCCCCTAACTATTCAACTGCTTTTTTAAACAGTAATTACACGCCAATGACAATTACGCCTTAACAATGACCTTTTAGATATAGCTATTGCCTTGATTGATACTCGAATAATGATTACTATATTTTTTAAACTGAATGATATATAGATGGAGTACACCGTGAAATTAAAGTTAGCCCTTTTCGCTTTATTACTGCCTACTTTAGGCAACGCAGATATCTTACAAACTGGCGAAAACCTGATCACCAAGTTTGGCCCAAGTTTTTCCGACTATGAATATTATGAACCCTTCTCAATGAACGAGCATGATACTCAATTCACCTTGTGGAAAAGTAAAAAACGGGGCTTTTCTGATCACTATGCCGTCAATATTGGTAGTACAGATAATGTAACCTTAATGGGTTTTAAACTATCTCAAGATGGACCGGCAGATAGAAACTGTGTCGACTATAAATCTACGCAAGCTGAAAAAATGGTGTTGAATGGCTATGATGGCATCGCATGGAAATCAACCTGTGAACTCGATGATTTAACTATTACCTCACTGCAAGTTGCCATCATGGGAAACGAGCACTTTTACCTTATGCGAAAAATGTGGAAAATGCCCGTCACAGATGAAAAAGTGATTGAGTGGCAAACTCTACTTAGTCAATCAAGTGTTTGCGATACCACTAATACGGCGCACGCATGCCCGGCTGAATAGGCTCTAGTTAAGTTTGATATTAAAACCAGGCTATTTTATAGTCTGGTTTTTTTATGAGCCACAGAAATAACAAAGCCGTTACATATGTCACCAAACAGCAGCATCACAATTTTGCCATGTTTTTGAAAAACCAACACGTGAAGCACTTAGCGCACTAAGTAAAGATAAGATTGGTGAAACTGATTATTTAGATAACCAGAAAAAATAGCTTCCTTTGTCAAAACTGGCAAAATATATTCACGCTCTATCTAACTCAAAAGGTGGCACAATCATCGTCGATATTAAGGGTAATGATAATGGAACAACTAAGTCTATTGATGTCGAGATGCCGCTAGATAGAGGGAAATAAGCAAGTATTATTGAAATATCTACCCACCGATATCATATGAGAAGTATAAGAGCTGTCTCTTA
>CAJXPP010000043.1 GCA_913058195.1 uncultured Gammaproteobacteria bacterium
GATCTACACAGAGTAGATCGTCGGCAGCGTCAGATGTGTATAAGAGACAGGCATGTTAAAGCTTGCTAGGTTATCATGCCTGTATGATAGATAAGAAATTTACGCCGCCTAAAACACAAAAAGAATTAATGTGTCGTTGCGAGGATTTAGCTGGCAAAACCTTAGGCCAGCTGGCAAATGAGTTACAGATAGTTGTGCCGGAAAATTTAAAGCGCCATAAAGGTTGGGTAGGTATGCTGTTAGAATCCTATTTAGGAGCGGATGCGGGTAACCAAGCTGAGCCTGATTTTATCGGCTTAGGCATTGAAATGAAAACCATGCCCATCAACGCACTAGGGCAACCAAAAGAATCAACCTATGTTTGTACTGTGACGTTAGAACAAAGTGGCGAATTACATTGGAAAGACAGTTGGATAAAACGTAAGCTTAATCACGTTTTATGGGTGCCTATTGAAGCCGAACCTTCTATTCCTCTAGCTGAACGTTTTGTTGGTAATGCATGGCTATGGCGGCCAACAGCTGAACAAGATACTATGTTGGAACGAGATTGGAGCGAGTTAATGGATCGAGTCGTTCTGGGTGAGCAGTCGGAAATAACGGCTAAAGAGGGCGAGTATCTACAAATTCGGCCTAAGGCGGCAAATAGTAAGGTGCTTGCTACGGGTATTTCGGCAGTAGGTGAAAAAGAAAAAATTAACCCAAAAGGATTTTATTTAAGGACAAGCTTTACGCGTAAATTACTAGAGCAAGGATAGCGTGAGTGGGAGTGACAGCAAGGTGGTTATCACACTAAATAGCTAGTAAGAAGCCAATGATGGCATGGTAAATAAGAATAGGTTGTATGAACAATGCGAACACTAAATGCTTTAATTATTGATAGCTCCGACTCTTTTCGTCAGATAGCAGCTGAGCTGTTGAAGGCTGCGGGTTATTCAGTAACTACGGCAGCATCAGGCAAAGAAGGCCTTAAATTGGCGCATAAAGAACGATTTAGAATGGTCTGTTGTGCTTATGACATACCTGATATGGCTGGCAGTGATTTTTGTGGCCAAATACGGACTATAGCTGGTTATGATCTTGCTTCGGTTATTATCTTAACGCCTGAAGATAACTCTACAGTGCTTAAGCAAGCTTTATTAGCTGGTGCTACGGATATCTTTTGTAAGAAAGAGCTGGATGAATTAGAAATTTATTTGAAGCGATTAGCTGAACGTGAAATGCGTCAGCTATCTGGGCGAGTATTACTTATTGAAGATTCACGTGTACTACAGGTGATTATTGTTGATTTGATTACTGATATGGGTCTAGATGTTGATGCTTACACCAATGCCGATGGTGCTTGGGAGGCCTTCCAGGTCGGTAATTATGATTTGGTTATTACCGATATTATGGTTGAAGGCATAATGAGTGGAATTTCTTTAGTTAGAAAGATCAGACGCTTACAAGGTGAGCACGGAAATGTACCTATTATCGCGGCATCAGGCTTTGAGAATATGTCACGAAAAATCGAATTATTTCGCCTTGGGGTGAATGATTATATTGCCAAGCCGATAGTACGTGAAGAGCTACGCCAACGAGTATTTAATCACGTAACAAGTTATCAGCGACTATTAGAATTACGATCACAGCAAAGTTCACTTTATAGCCTAGCGATGCTGGATGAGTTGACACAATTATTTAATCGGCATGCTTTACGAGAATTCTCGGGTAAATATTTTAGCCATGCAAGACGAGAAAATGAACCCTTGTCTTTAGCAGTGTTAGACGTTGATTGTTTTAAGGACATTAACGAAAAACTGGGCTATCAAGAGGGTGATAAAGTTTTGGCTGAATTAGGCGCATGGTTTAAACGCTTTGTCAGAGAACAGGATCTAGTAGCTCGTTGGGCTGGAGAAGAATTTGTATTCATACTTCCGAACTGTGATTTAGAAACAGTCGTTGGTTTGATGGAGCGGCTACAAAAGCGCTTAAAACAGTTTAAACCTTCTAATACCGTGATTACTCTCAGTATTGGTGTCGCTACTATGATTCCTGAAGATGACTATAATCTAAATAGTTTATATAGCGCAGCTGATGGGGCGATGTACCAAGCAAAAATGTCAGGAAGAAACTGTATTCGAGTTTATGATGCTTTCGAGACTGATGAGGTATAGGCCTGCATCATTTATATTTTTTAGAAAACGTAAGGCATTGAACTCGATCGAGAAGGAATACACCATGGCCACCAAGTTCAAAATCTAGCCATAAGAATTCAATATCAGGCCACTTTTCCATAACGGCAAAATCACTATTGCCAACTTCCACAAATAACAAACCTTCTGGTGACAGAAAATCAGCTGCATGAAGTAGGATTTTTTTGACTAGAGCAAGACCATTATCATCAGCTTCAAGTGCTGAAGAGGGTTCATGATGATATTCGGCGGGTAATGTTGCCATTTCATCTGAACCTACATAAGGTGGATTGCTCACAATGAGGTCATATTGCTGATCAGTTAATGATGACCACAAATCAGATTTTATCGTTTGAACTTGATCTCTCAAGTGGTGTTTTTCGATATTTATATTGGCAACATCTAGCGCATCAGTACTGATATCTATTGCATCTACATGAGCATTTGGAAAAGCACTGGCACAAGCAATAGCAATGCAACCACCACCAGTACATAAATCCAAGATATTAGTGACAGACTCTGGCTTATTTAACCAAGGCATAAATTGATCAGCAATGAGTTCTGCAAATGGCGAGCGAGGAATGAGTACGCGATCATCGACATAAAATGGTAACCCAGCAAACCATGCTTCATTGGTTAGATAAGGAACAGGAATACGATCGTTAATACGTCGTTCAATAAGTTTGAATATTGCCTTTTTTTCAGAGCTTGTCAGTCGAGCATCAGCGAACAACTCTGGGAACTCAGTTGCTGGTAAATGCAAGCCATGTAAAATTAACTGCAATGCATCATTGAATGCATCTGCATTGCCATGGCCATAAAAAAGATCTGAAGCATTGAATTGAGATGTCGTCCAGCGTAGTAGATCACGCAAGGTATGCAGCTCATCCATCTCTGAATGCTGAATGCTAACCATTATTGGCTAACATCGACAAAGTGACCAGCAATAGCAGCAGCCGCCGCCATAGAAGGGCTTACAAGGTGAGTTCGACCTCCTAAACCTTGGCGACCTTCAAAGTTACGATTTGAAGTTGAAGCGCAATGTTCTCCAGACTCTAAACGATCGGCATTCATTGCTAAGCACATCGAGCAACCAGGATCGCGCCATTCAAAACCAGCTTCAAGAAATATTTTATCTAGACCTTCTTGTTCAGCTTGCTGTTTAACCAGCCCAGAACCTGGTACGACCAGTGCCTGTTTTAATGTGTTGGCTACTTTACCACCTTTAATTGCAGCTGCAGCTTGGCGAAGATCTTCAATACGAGAGTTAGTGCATGAACCTATGAAAACACGATCAAGTTGGATATCGGTAATTGCTTGATCACCTTTTAGGCCCATATAAGCTAATGCCTTTTCCATACCATTACGTTTTACTGCATCAGTTTCATTGGCAGGGTTAGGTACATTAGCGTCGACAGAAACAACCATTTCAGGAGATGTACCCCATGTTACTTGGGGTTTGATATCGTGAGCATTAAGCACAACTGTTTTATCAAAAACTGCACCAGTATCACTGTGTAAATCAGACCAAGTTGCAACGGCTTTGGCCCAATTATCCCCAGCAGGAGCAAATGGACGGCCCTTCAAATAGTTAATAGTTGTATCATCGACAGCAATAAGACCTGCGCGAGCACCTGCTTCAATCGTCATATTGCAGACAGTCATACGACCTTCCATGCTTAATGCTTGGATTGCTTCTCCGGCAAACTCGATGGTATAGCCAGTTCCACCTGCAGTGCCTAATTTACCTATGATCGCTAATACGATGTCTTTTGCTGTTACGCCGTTGCGAGCTGATCCATCAACCCGAACTAACATATTTTTAGCTTTCTTTTGGATAAGGCATTGCGTTGCCATTACATGTTCAACTTCTGAGGTGCCAATACCAAATGCTAAAGCACCAAAAGCACCATGTGTAGAAGTATGAGAGTCTCCGCAAACAACGGTCATTCCAGGCAAAGTGGCACCTTGTTCAGGACCAACAACGTGAACGATACCTTGGCGAATATCATTTAGATCAAATTCAGTCACGCCAAATTCTTTACAGTTCTTACCTAAGGTTTCAACCTGCAAACGAGATACGGGATCAGCAATACCTTGGTCACGGTTATTGGTAGGAACGTTATGATCAGGCGTTGCCAATAGGGAGCTTAAGCGATGTGGAGTGCGATCAGCTAGCCGTAAACCTTCGAAGGCTTGCGGTGATGTCACCTCATGAACAAGTTGACGATCAATATAAAGTAAAGTGGTACCACCCTCATCGTTATGAACAATGTGTTGGTCCCAAAGTTTATCGTATAGTGTTTTTGATGCAGTCATGAGTGTTCTTAATTTAATTGGGTAAAAAGTTAATTATACAGTGAAGCAGAGTGTAGCTCTATACGACATTTCTGATAGGCAAAAAAAAACGAGTAGTCACAAGACTACTCGTTTCTCTTTATGCTTTTAGGAAAGTGATTATTCCATATTAGCGTGACGATACTTCATTTGCTCTTCTGGAATTCCTTTCTCATGAATAAGATGAGAAACGATTGATTCCAAGAAGATTAATGTAGATAATTCAAACATAGTTCCCATCGGCATACCTTTAGTAGCTGCGAAGCTAGTATCAGTACCAATTTGAATAGTTTGGTCAGCTAAATCACCAATCGTTGAGCTAGATTTTGAACAAACCAAAACCACTTTAGCGCCTTCAGATTTGGCTTTATTTGTAAATGAAACAAGTTGAGTAGTTTCACCAGAGCCAGAGATAACGATTAATAAATCGCCTTCACGGATGCTGGGTGTACTAATTTCACCTTGAACATAGACAATATAACCACTATGCATCAATCTCATACCTAGGAAGTTACCCACTAGTTTTGAGCGACCTGCTCCTGTAATAAAGATGCGTTTTGCATCATCACACATTGAAACTAGCTTTGCTTCTAATGAATCATCAGTAGATCCAAGGATATCAGTGATTTTATTTAAAAGTAGATCGCGATGCATTGTTCTATTCCTTATGCTGCGTCAACTAAAGCACGTAACTCTTTAGCTGAATCAGCTGGAGAGTCTGCACCGTAGATAGCTGCACCAACAACAACAATCGCAGCGCCAGCTTGAACTGTGCTTTGGATTGTGTCTTTGTTGATACCACCAGCAACAGAGATTTTAACATCTAAGCCAAGACCAGCAATTAATGCTAAGTCAGCAAAAGGTGTTTGACCTGCAGCTTGAGCGTCAAGACCAGTGTGAACACCGATGATTTGTGCGCCGTTTGCAGCAGCAGCAGAAGCAACAGCAGCTTTATCTTCAACACCGATTAAATCGACTTGAGCTTCAGCATTGTTTGCTTTAGATGCGTCGATAACGCCTTGGATTGTAGCCATATCAGCCGCACCCAAAACAGTAGCGATGTTACCACCAGCTTCGTAGAATGGAGTTGATTCGTAGCCACCAGCGTCCATAGTTTTAAGGTCTACTAAGATTTTCTTGTCTGGGTGTGCAGCACTTAGAGCTTTAACAAGTTTAATACCGTTATATTTGATACACGGTGTACCGATTTCTAGAATGTCAACATATGGTGCTACTGATTCAGCTAGAGCCATTGTTGCGTCGAAGTCTAGAGAGTCTAGAGCCATTTGAATTTCAGCCATGTTACATACTCCTTAAAGTAGTAAATTTATTTTAGTTTCACGTGTAATTACGCGGATTGGAACTATATTCAGATATGACTAGAAAGTCAATTTGCCAGCCTATCTGATAAATGGTCCGTAGAATAGTAAGTCATTCTATGGACCTATTTTACTGCCGTTAACAGTTGAGTGAATTAAGCTTCTAATTCAGCCAAACGGTTAGCAAGTAATTCTTCTAAAGATTCTAATGCTTTTGCAAAACCATCAATACCTTCAGCTAATTTTTCAGTCGCCATACGGTCTTCAGTATGCATTGCTTCAAAAGTTGCTTTATCCATATTGATTTTAGCAATATCAGAATTTGCTGCTTGTTCAGCAGAAAGCTTTTGTGGCAAGACACCTTCTGTTTGTTGCAATTCATCAAGCAAGTTTGGAGAAATTGTTAATAAATCAACACCAGCTAACTCGGTGATTTCACCTAAATTACGGAAGCTTGCGCCCATAACTTCAGTTTTGTAACCGAATTTTTTGAAGTAGTTGTAGATTGCTGTAACAGAAACAACACCTGGATCTTCAGCTGCTGGGTAAGATTCTGTACCAGTATCTTTTTTGTACCAATCAAGGATACGACCAACGAATGGTGAAATTAATTGGATACCATTTTCAGCACATGCGATAGCTTGGTGTAAACCAAATACTAAAGTAAGGTTTGTGTGAATGCCTTCTTCTTCAAGAATTTTTGCAGCTTGGATACCTTCCCAAGTTGCAGCGATTTTGATTAAGATACGTTCACGTGATACGCCAGCTGCTTCATATTGAGCAATAAGGTCGCGACCTTTCTCAACACTCGCATCAGTATCATAAGACAAGCGAGCATCAACTTCTGTTGAGACACGTTGAGGTACGATTTCAAGAATTTTCAAACCGAATGATACCGCTAAGCGATCAAATGCTAGTGTAATAACTTCAGAAGCTGCTGCATTAGCACCTACTGTTTCGCGAGCACCTTTTAATGTGTCATCTACAATGCTTTGGTATTCAGGCATTTGTGCAGCAGCAGTGATTAATGATGGATTTGTTGTTGCATCACGAGGAGTAAATTGCTCGATAGCTGCGATGTTACCTGTATCGGCAACAACAACGGTCATTTCTTTAAGTTGATCAAGTAAATTGGCCATTTATAAAAATACCTTTTATTTCAAAGTTAAAAAATCTGGCAAAATCGATGGGCCGAAATTGCTCATGATAGTAGGAAAAAAAATAACGACGTACACTTGGCAGTCGCTATCTTTAATCCAGCAATATAAGGTTTGATTAACCTTTGTTGCGAATATACTGTTCTACACCTGTAACTACTTGAGCATTAGCTTGGTTACGAATGTAAGTCTCAACACCAGTAATAGAAGTAGCTGCTTGGTTACGAATGTAACGTTCAACGCTAGTTACTTGGTTTGAAACACCTTCATTGTTACGGATATAACGTTCAACGCCAGTTAATCCATCGTTATTTGCAGAGGCATCAGCAGCTGGAGCACTAGTTTGCTCTGGAACCGATGAAAATAAACCTTTGAAAAAGCCGCAAATTGAAGCAAAAAGACCTTTTTCACTCATAAGAAATACCTCTGTTAATTGTCTTAAATTATCATCTTACTTGATGATGTTTATTAATTATCGGTGTGGAAAATAAGAAATGTTAGCTTTCCTTATATTTAACCACAATTCATTAGGATCGTTAATAATAACCCTTCTAACAATAAAAAACGAGAGGCTAATAATTAACCTCTCGTTTTTTTATCTTTGTACTTTATCTAAAGATTACGCTGCATCAACTAATGCACGTAATTCTTTAGCTGATTCTGCAGGAGAGTCAGCGCCATAGATTGCCGCGCCAACAACAACGATAGTTGCGCCTGCACGAACTGTATCTTGGATTGTATCTTTGTTGATACCACCAGCAACAGAGATGCGAACACCTAAGTTTAAGCTAGCAATTAAAGATAAATCAGCAAAAGGTGTTTGGCCTGCTGCTTGAGCGTCAAGACCAGTGTGAACACCGATGATTTGTGCGCCGTTTGCTGCTGCATCAGTTGCACATTTCGCTTTATCTTTAACGCTGATTAAGTCGATTTGAGCTTCTGCATTGTTAGCGTTTGCTGCTTTGATTACGCCGCCCATTGTTGCTTTATCAGAAGCACCAAGAACAGTACAGATGTCGCCACCTGCTTCGTAGAAAGGAGTTGATTCATATTCGCCAGCATCCATTGTTTTAAGATCAACAAGGAGTAATTTTTCTGGGAATTTTGCTTTTAAAGCAGTAACAAGTTCAAGACCGTTATATTTGATACAAGGTGTACCAATTTCTAAGATGTCAACATACGGTGCTACTTGCTCAGCAAGTGCTATAGTTGCGTCGAAATCTAGAGAATCTAGAGCCATTTGGATAAGTGCTTTTGACATGCTGTCATGCTCCTAAAAAAGAGATAAGTTAATAAATACGTTGAATATACGCCCCGAGAATATAATGTAGTTGGCTACAATGTGTCAATGTTTTATGCTTTTACCTAGCAAGAAGTCATGCAATATCATGATGATATGTTGATATTTTACTCAGCTATCTTTTAAAATCAGTCTGTTAAGCGCAAAATGAAGCATCTTTATATAGGAGTTTATACAAAATAATGCAGTTGGTCGACAATATAGAAGGTTTGATTATTGACATGGATGGTGTGCTTTGGCATGGCAATATTCCGATGGATGGATTGGTTGATTTTTTTGAGGTATTAAGAGAAAAGTCGATTCCATTTATCCTGGCAACTAATAATGCCAGTCTTACACAATCACAATACGTTGATAAGCTCTTAACTATGGGTGTTACTGTTTCTAAAGATGAGGTATTAACCTCAAGCATGGCGACGGCAAGTTATCTTAATAAGCATCAACCTCATGATAAACGGCGCGTGTTTGTTATAGGTGAAGATGGTCTACGCCAGCCACTTATTGATTATGGTTTCACTTTGACTGATTTATATCAGGTCGATCAACCACAAAAAGGCATTATCGGTGAGGGAGCTGATATCGTTGTATCAGGATTAGATCGTCAATTAACATGGGATAAACTTGCCACAGCTACATTGCATTTAAATGCTGGTGCTGCATTCTATGCTACGAACTCTGATACCAGTTTACCGACGGAGTTAGGTGTTGTTATGGGTAATGGTGGCACACTTGCCGCTCTTGAAGCTGTAACAGGGGTCAAGCCGATCAGTATTGGTAAACCCGAACCCATTCTCTACCAGCAGGCTCTAGAAACTTTAGGAACTAATGTTGAGTCAACGATTGCAATTGGCGACCGTCTCGATACGGATATTCTCGGAGCTGTAAATTCTGGCATGCGAAGTATTATGGTTTTAACAGGGATTTCTTCTCTAGAAGATATAGATAAAGTTGATTATCAACCAACATGGATTATGCAGGACATACGTGAAATTTCACAAGTATTAACAAGCACGGAGATAATGAAATGAAAAAGATGATTAATAGTGTTGAAAGTCTATTAGAAGAAAGCCTGAATGGCTTTGCAAAAGCACATAACGATATTGTTAATTTCAATCATCAACCACATTATATCCACAGAAAGCAGTCTTCGAAACCGAATAAAGTGGCATTAATATCAGGCGGTGGCTCTGGTCATGAACCTTTACATACAGGTCTAGTAGGAACAGGAATGTTAGATGCGGCTTGTCCAGGCCAAATCTTCACTTCGCCAACACCTGATCAGATGATGGCAGCAGCTGAATCTGTTGAATCGGGCGGCGGCGTTTTATTTATAGTGAAGAACTATGCTGGTGACGTGATGAACTTTGAAATCGCTAGTGAAATGATGATCTGTGAGCATGCAACTGTATTAATTGATGATGATGTCTCATTGCCAAAAGATCATAGTACCGGACGACGTGGTGTGGCCGGAACACTTATTGTAGAAAAAATATTGGGTGCAGCCGCCGAAGCAGGCGCTAATTTAGCTGAATGTAAAACGTTGGGAGATAGAGTGAACAGGGTAACAGCATCAATGGGGGTTGCATTAACCAGCTGTACAGTCCCGGCACTAGGCAAACCGACATTTGATATTGGTGATAATGAAATTGAAATGGGTGTCGGTATTCACGGTGAACGAGGGCGTGAGCCAATGACGTTAACAAATGCAAGTGAGATAGTTGCACACTTAGCTACAGCGATTGATGAAGAACTTAAACCACAGGCAGGCCAGCAGGTACTATTACATATCAATGGTTTTGGCGCTACACCCTTAATGGAGCTTTATTTGATGTATGAGCTTGCATCAGAATATTGGCAAGAAAAAGGAGTTGAGGTGGTACGTTCATTAGTCGGTAATTACACTACATCGCTTGATATGGCCGGCGCATCAATTACATTGACATTGATGGATGATGAGTTATTAGAACTTTGGGATGCACCTGTTCATACTGCTAATTTACGCTGGGGCTGTTAGCCTTTAATTAGTGCATCGGCAATCGCACATATCATTAACTGACTTGTGCGTGCGCCCGGATCAATATGGCCAATAGCGCGTTCACCTAAAAATGAAGCTCGGCCTTTAGTTGCCAATAACGCTTTCGTTGATTGCATACCGGACACTGCATATTGTTTAGCACTTTCTAATGCTTGGTTAAACTCAATATTATTTCTAGCATCATCAAGTAAACTATTGGCTACAGGGATCAATGTATCCAACATCGTTTTTTCGCCAATATCGGATTTACCTCGTTGTTTGACAGAGTCAACACCTTGAGCAAAGATAGCTGAAAAAGTAGCTAAATCTACTTGTTTATCTTTGGCTGCTTTAGCCATACTGATAAATAAAGTGCCAAATAAAGAGCCTGAAGCACCCCCCATTGTAGACATCAAGGTCATGCCTATTTTCATAAAGGTAGGAGGCCATTCCAAATTGATCAGTTCATCACTGAGAGCTTCAAGCGCATTCAAGCCACGTTGCAAATTAACGACATGATCACCATCACCGATAGCACGATCAAGCTCGGCAACTTCGTCTTGGTGTGTTTCTATGGTTAGTTGTAATGCATTAATTAGTATTGCGACACTCTCAGCTTTGTTAGACACGAGTATTCCTAAAAGTAGTAAGGACTGTAAGTTTAGCGTGGCTTTAGTTTTTAAGGCAATATTTAATAGACAAAAAAAAGCCCCAATCCGAAGATTGAGGCTTTCTTAATTTCTTCAAGCATCAAATCATAAAGATTTGAGACCTTAAGTTGTTAAGTAGTCTTTAGAAGAATACGAAACCACCTAAAGAGATGATGTCTTGCTCGTAAGCAGATGCATCGTCATCTTCAACTTTAGTGTATTCAGCAACCAATTTAAGGTTAGCGTTTACGTCATGGTAAACACCAACAGTAAATTTATCAATTGAATCGTCAGAAGTATTACCGTAGTTAAGAATTAAATTTGCATCATCACTATCATCAGTAAGTTCTGCATATTGTGCAGAAACTAAAGTTGTTCCACCAAAACGGTAGCCAGCTTGAACGATGTATTGAGACCATTCAGTATCAACAAGACCAGTAGCCTTGTCGTCAGCTTCAGAGTATTGAGCCATTGCTTCAAAACCAGCAACTGCTAAAGTACCACCAACAGAGACTGCGTCAGTATCATTGTTGTCAGCATTATCAGCATCTTGAGTCATACCAGATAACCATGCAGAGTAAGAACCACCGTCAAATGCGCCAGCGTAGCTTAATTCAGCTTCGTAACGTAAATCTTCAGATGATGTTCCGCCAGAAGTGATTGAACCAGTTGGCTTAGTGTTTAAAGACAATGCGCCTACAGAAGGATCCGCAATTGCGACAGCAATTTTGAAACCGTTCATGTCGTTAGACGTCCATTTTACTTGTGAACGCCATGAAGCGTAATCGTAACCAAGACCGATACCACCTAATGTAGTTGTACCATCAGCACCACCAGTACCGTAACCGACACCAAATAAAGTTTGGTCAGTTAAGATGTTTTTAGCGCCGTAAAGACCTAATGCTTTACCAGCTAATACTTGACCGAAAGAACCAGCAACTGTGAAGTAAACTTCACGTTGTTCAAAACCTTCGTAGCTGTTTTGGTTTGTAGATGGGCTGAAAGAGATATGAGCTGCGATATCAAGACCATTCATTGTTGGTGCTGTGAAATCGAAGTTAATGAATGCTGGCAAAAGACCGTTTTGCAAGTTAGTTTCATCAACATCAGTTGCTTCATTATCTGTGAATGTTAGGAATTGGTTTACTGAACCACTTACGCCTAATGTCCAACCATCGTTAGCAGCAACTGTAACCGCTTGAGCTGAGCTTGCAGCTGCAAGAGCTACTAGACCAGCTAATAATTTTTTGTTAAATGTCATTTTATTTTTATGTCCTTATTAGGTTATTTAGATTCTCTCGTAACCGGTGTAAAACTCGGTTGAAAGCCATTCTCCCGATCTGGACAGCTTTTGCAATACTTTTGTAAAAAAAAAGTAGCTTTTGTGTAAGAAATACAAAATCTGTGTGTTTTTTTGCCACAAACTAGCTGTGTTGCTACTGTTTCAGCTTTGTTAGACACGAATATTCATAAAAGTAGTAAGGACTGTAAGTTTAGTGTCGCTGTAGTTTTTAAGGCAATATTTAATAGACAAAAAAAAGCCCCAATCCGAAGATTGAG
>CAJXPP010000044.1 GCA_913058195.1 uncultured Gammaproteobacteria bacterium
AGATCATGCCTAGTCTCGTGGGCTCGGAGATGTGTATAAGAGACAGTAATAATAGTTATCAATTATTACGTGATGATACCTGTTCTAGTGGTGACTTTTCATCGCTTACCGTTCCCCACCCTTCAAGCGGGGAAAGTACTTATACCGGCTCCCAAAAAAATGTCACTCTGACAGCTATTAATGCTAATACCACATTTGATAGTTTAGGCCGTGCAAATGCTGATAACACAATTACAATTTCATCCCTTCAAATTACAGTTATAGCAGCAACGGGGTTTAGTTTTGACAGTACGCCGTAACCCTAAATTTATGCACTACCAACTTAAACAATTAGGCGCGACTTTAGTCGAACTTATTTTAACTATTGTAATTATCAGTGTTGCATTAACAGGCATCTTAAGTGTTGTAAATCAAGCCGTCAGTTATAGTGCCGATCCTATGGTACAAAGACAAGCTATTGCCATTGCCGAAAGTTATTTAGAAGAGATAATGTTATTACCTGTTACTGCAAACCCCGATACCAGTGTTGCAGGAAACCGTTCAACATTTGACAATATCGACGATTATAATGGGCTTAACGATTCCGGTGCTACCGACCAAAATGATAATGCTATTGTAGGCTTAGAGAATTACACGATTACAGCTGTAGTTAGTGATATCACTCTAAGCGGCGTTGCTATGAAAAAAATAGCTATAACCGTCACTCGCCCTGGTACTGATACTATTACTCTTGCCGGTTATCGAGCAAATTATTGATGATAGCAGTACGCTCACAAACTGGCTTTACCTTAATTGAGTTCATCATCGTCATTGTGATCAGTGGCATTGTTGCCTCAATGACGGCTTCAATCATCACCCTTCCTATTAATGCCTATGTTGATAGTGCTCGTAGAGCAACCTTAACCAATAGTGCAGAATCAGCCTTACAACGTATGCAACGAGATATTCAAGCTGCCTTACCTAATAGTATTCGCGTTTCGGCTGATGGCCAATCATTGGAATTAATCCATATTGTCGATGGTGGCCGTTATCGAAGTAAGTTAGCCAGTGATGCCAGTGGTGACATTCTTGATTTCACTATGACTGACACATCTTTCGATGTATTAGGCAGTTTGCTCAATTTAACTAATATAACCATGGGTAGTGACTCAATTGTCATATACCCTCTCGCATCCACTGGTAATAATGCATATGCTGGTGATAACACGGCAATCATTAGTAATAGCACAACTGCCAATCATATTGTTTTCTCTAGCTTTCAATTTCCTTTAAAATCGCCACAAAAGCGTTTTTTTGTCATTGATGGCCCTATTAGCTATCACTGTGATATAACGCCTTTATTACCTGAAAATAAAGCCTTAATGCGCTACCAAGGTTATGCTATTCAAGCTAGCCAACCTACCCCTCCAAGTTCTGGTGGAGCCATACAATCAAATTATATTAGTAACTGTAATTTTACTTATAACTCAGGATCTAGCTCTCGCTCAGGCTTAGTCTCTCTCAACTTAACATTGACTGATGATGCAGGTGAATCAATACGCTTAGTTCACCAAGTCCATGTCAGTAATCAGCCATGATCAAACAAACTGGCTTTTCGCTTATTGGTGCAATCTTTATCTTGGTTATTGTCAGTTTACTAGGGCAATATCTTTTAGGTATTACTGGCGTGCAAAGACAAACAAGCCTCTTAGCTCTGCAATCGGCACGAGCCTACCAAACAGCTAATGCAGGGCTAGAATGGGCTGCCTTTCAAACCATCAATAATGATAGCTGTCCAATTGACACAACATTAACCATCAATAACTTTTCAGTTGCTGTTAGCTGTAGACAACTCGGTAGTTATGATGAAAATGGCTTTATTAGCAATATTTATCAAATTACCTCTCAAAGCGAATATAGTACTTATGGTAACCTTGACTTTGTTTCCAGACGCCTTCAGGCAGTTATTCATGATTAAGCTATTCAAGTTCCTCTTTTTAATCTTAACCTGGTCAGTATCCAGTAACGCTATGGCAGATAGAACTATCAACACTGCCACTGTCGACGGCAGTACTACAACATCGGTAGCTCAGAACGCCTCTATTAGTGTAAATATTAATGTGACTACTGATGGCTCAGGGAACAATAAGCAGTGGAAGTCTACAAGCTGGCTTATTGATGGCATATCAACATGTGAAAATCATTCTAACTTTAACTCTTCTGGTACACATAACCTATCATTTGATATCATCGCTCCTAGCTCCGATGGCACCTACAACCTATATTTAGTTGCTTACAAAAATAATAGTTGTACCCGAGGTGCGAGTAGTCAATTTGTTTTACCTAATGCAGTCACTGTGGGAGCAACTGGAGGACCCTGTACTACTGATAACGTAAAAGACTCTTTTTCCAGTACCTCTTATAGCAACAATAATGGTAGTCAAAGCTGGGCCACAGCTTGGCAAGAAATCGGTGAATCTGATGGCGTTTCAGCAGGACAAGCTAGAGTCAATAGCAGTAATTGCTCAGCAGGTAATTGTTTAAGAATAGGAACACCGTCAGGATTTAGTCCCCAATATACTGATCGTGGCGCCAGCAGAGAAGTTGATCTTTCTGGCGCTTCATCCGCTACATTAAGCTTTAACTATTTCACTGGTTATGGTGGTGGTTCGGCAAATGTTTCACTTGAGGTATCCAATGACGGCGGCTCAAATTGGACACGTCTACAGGATTACATTATCAACTCAACTAGTTTTACTGCTAATCCAGAAAGCTTTGATCTTACGCCCTATATAGCGGCAAACACTCAAATCCGCCTTATAGGTTCTGGTTCCTCAGGTTCTAGGACCGGCATGTATATCGATGATATTAATATTGATTATAAGCATTGCCCCTCACTCACACCAATAAGTGCTTGGCATATGGATGAAAATAATTGGAATGGTACTGCTGGTGAGGTACTAGATAACTCGACTAATAATAATTCTGGCACAGCTGTAAATGGAGCAACGACACACTCTGCTAATCCTGCGATAGCGGGTAATATCGGAACATGTGGCTATGGTTATTTTGATGGCAATAATGATTATATAAGTGCTTCTCATATCTATGAAATATTAAAAGGCACGTCATCTCTTACCTTTTGGATGCGAACGACACAAACAGGTAATAACACTGCTTGGCGAGCACCCGGTATAGCAGGTGTTGAACAAAGTGGTGGTGCTGATGATATTTTCTGGGGTTGGTTAGATGCATCTGGCCATATCGGTATTTCAGTTGGTAATGACGACTCTTCAAAATCGACCATCCCAATCAATGATGGTAGTTTTCACCATATTGTAATGAGCCGGGATGCCTCATCGGGTGCATATCAAATTTATATCGATGGAAACCTCAACAAATCAGGCACTATTGCTAGCGGTATTATTGGTACTAGCTTTTCCAGTATTGGTCGAATTGAAGATACCGGTGGCACACCTACCTTTTTTGATGGCGATCTGGATGAAGTGCAGATTTTCGCTACTGTACTCACACTGTCGGAGGTGCAATCACTTATGGCTCAAACCCATACATGTGAGCCTGGTAATATTATTGATCATTTTGAGCTTAGTTATGCCTCTGCAGCATTAACCTGTTTAGCCAGTAACGTCACAATAAAAGCGTGTGCTAACAGTGATTGTAGCAACTTAGTCACTGAAGATATTAGTATCACATTAGCACCTTCTTCTGGTTGGCCTACCAACCCTGTGACGATCTCTTCTGGCACAGCAGAACTTGCACTACAACATACCACAGCAGAAAATGTCGTTCTTGACATTGCAGCAAGCTCTATTACTCCAACAGCACCACTAAAATGTTATGCCAATAATATATTAGACCCCACCTGCACAATAAACTTTGCCGAAGCAGGCTTTGTATTTGATGTGCCAACACAGACGGCGTGTAAACCTTCGGTTGATGTCACCATTGCTGCTGTCAAAAAAAGTAATATCTCCGAGCAATGTGTTGGTGCGTTAACGGGTACTCAATCTGTGAATTTTTGGTCAACATATTCCAACCCAAATACTGGTACGAAAAAGGTTGCCATAATTGGTACACCTCTCGATAACTCTACACCTGGCACGGGTATCAACTTAGTCTTCGACATCAACGGCAAAGCTACCTTTACTGTTCAATATGATGATGCTGGTCAAATTCAGCTTGATGCTGAACATACCACCAGCAATGGCTTAGTGTTAACGGGCAATGATAGTTTTGTCAGCAAACCAGTTATGTTGGCAGCCTATACAACCGATAGTAGTGCAGATTGTGTCAGTGCGGATGCAAGCTGTAGTAAATTCAAAAAAGCAGGCGAACTATTCGATCTCAAAGTTAACGCTGCGTGTTGGACCGATGATGCAGATACCGACTTTACTGATAATCCGCTAACACCAAATTTTGAGTTGGCAGGCATTAATACTGGCCGTAGTTTATTGGCGCCTTCTGGAGGTAGTACTGGTGACTTAACTGTAAGTAACTTTAATTTTTCAAGCGCTGATAACGGGCAACATACTATTAACCAAGCCATATCAGAGGTGGGAGTATTTTCATTTTCAGTCTTCCCACCTAACTATTTAGGTGAAGTATTATCGACTATGTCTAGCCCGCCAGTTGGTCGTTTTTACCCTGATCATTTTAAAGTAACAAACTCAAATAATGGTGCTTTTGGTGATTTTTCCTGCAGTGGATTTAGTTATAGTGGCCAAAATTTCAGTTATAGCAGCAATCCACAACTCACTATTACCGCCTACAATGCAGCAACCACGCCTGCCGTTACTCAAAATTACACCGGCGACTTTGTTAAATTAGTCGCCAACGATTTTTCTGTATCGTCGCCTGCGACAGATGCAAAACAACTAGGGGCAGATAATACTAACTTAGTCCGTCTACTGTGGGCGCCAGCAGCTCCCTCACTGACTGATAATGCAGATGGTAGCTTAAGCTTTTCTTTTGGTAATGATAGCTATACATATATTCATGAAAGCAATAGCCAAATCGATGCCTTTAATAATAGCGTTGATTTAACTTTCACTGCTATTACTGATGATGACAATGTACAAACCCAAAGTTTACCCACAAGTCTCCAACCCAGCGGGGAACCTATTCGTTTTGGTCGTTTGGCAATTTCCAATGCACATGGATCAGAATTAGTACCCTTGGTACTTACAGTTCAGGCTGAGTACTTCAATGGTACTAATTGGCAAACCAATACTGCCGATCAATGTACTGCATTAAATTTAGCATCACATTTTCAACTCAATAATACTGGCAGCTGGGTAGTAGGTACCAGCACAATGATTATTGAAGCTGGTTCAACCGCTGCAAGCCTCACTAACAATAGCCCAATTGTGAATGGCAGTGCGGTACTGACATTGTCAGCTCCCGGTGAAGATAATCAGGGCTATGTCGATATTCGCAGTCAACTATCAAGCAGTCATCCATGGTTATTAGGTGATTATGATGGCGATGGCAGCTATGATGATGACCCGATAGGTCGAGCTAGCTTTGGCCTATTTAAAGGCAGTGATAATATTATATTTAGACGTGAGCTTTATTAGTCTAATAATTTTGCAGTGGCTTCTCGTAAAGCCTTCATAAGTTGTGCTTTGCCCGTAAAACCTAAGCGTTTAGATACATCACCAACTTGTCGTTGTTGCAAAATAAACATCACACTTAAAGCTTGTTGTTGTTCTGATAATGACAAAAATCTTGCTTGAGTAATAGCATTTCTAACAGTGCGCAATAATGCAATCTGACAAAACTCAAAGCCGCGTTGCTTGAATGCAAAGGCAGATAGTTCCTTCCTATCTCGTTCTGCCACAGCTGGTTGTGAAGCAGGCAATAGCTGCGAAATAGTGGTCACTAATACTGGAGGTAAATGTTTAAAGTGTTGCTGTAATAATAAAGGCCAATGCTCACTAAAGCGTTTTACACCACCTTTTATCAATGCCTGACCCACTTTTGATAGTGGTGTTAACATCATCATCGCATGACTGCCGCTAACGTCATCATGATGTATGCCTAAACGTATGGGTTCAAAGTTACATTCAGACCAAAAATGAATAAGATCAACATTGCTGGCAAAACTAACACCAACAACATCAATATGATTTTTTTCAGCATCAGCCACAATCTGCTTCACAAAATACTGACCAATGCCTCGACTTTGTAATTCAGGACTCACCGCAATTCGGATAATGCGTTGATAAGACAAACTGCCCGCATCAACTAGTCCAGCATGGGCCAATAATGATTGTGGTAATAAATGACCTTTTAAACGTCGCTCACCAGCATAAATTGCCTCTGAAAGTTCAGCTTCTAAGCCGCCTTCTTTAACACACCAAGCTGATGCGACGATCTGGCCTTCAAAGCGCATGACATAAACGGAAATATCATCACGATCCAGCAGCATCATCAAATCAGAAGGACGTGTTCGATAATGTGCCAACACCATTAAGCCAAATAATGATCGTAACATCGCTTCATCTTTCAGTAAGGAATGTCGTTCAATTTTTTCAAGCTGACACGATAAAACTGTTGCATTCTCAATAAGTCCTGCTGGCTCAGCGACTGCATTTAACAATAAGGCATCAAAGCTAAACTGTTCCAAAAGGTCATCTTCACGCCAACGGATTGGCTGGGTGATGTGATAGTTATTCCAGTTCGGTGTTTTAACATCTAAGGTCTGCTGAAAACGCACTGCAAAACCACGACCTGTTCCTTCATAACCATGAATGGTGCTCGAAAATACAATACGAGAGAATTTATCTAATAATTGTTCTAACATAGCGGCGGGAATTGCTGCGGCTTCATCCACCAACACTAAATCAGCCGTATAATCACCATCAACCAATACATCAGGAGCCACAAATTTAATAATGGCTTTATTTAATAACAGCTGGCCTTGTGAATAAACTGATTGGGGCAATAAACGATGGGCATGATCAAACACCGTTTCGGCACTAGCAAAACTTGGCGCTGTCACTAATATAATTTGTTTGCCTTGCTTAATGAGAACAGCTGCTGCCATACCTAATGCAGCCGATTTACCGCGTCCCCGATCTGCCGATAAGACTAAAGGACGACGACGATGGCCAGATACTACTTTTAATACAGCATCAATAGCCTGTTGCTGATCATTATTAACAATAATTTCGCCAGTATTTACATGAGTTGGCGTTGAAAGTGGCGTTAAATCTTGTTGTTGATGGATAAAATGAAAGTTGTCAGATATTTGCTGATAGTGTTTGCTGATGCGTAAAAAACGCTGCAACCACAGACTTTCTGATTCAGCCTCATTCAACATAATAATCAAAGCGCCACCAGCTACTACTGTACCGACCATTGCACCTAAACTATCAGGATTGAGCTCTACCGTACCATCAATAATAACCGCATCGAACTCTTGACCTAGTACTGTTTGAGCTTTATTAGTGCTAATTGTTTTAACAGCATCAAGTGGCTGATTACCTAAACAAATACAGCGACCAATATCAAAGCCAGTCAATAAAGCCAATGTCGAATCACGGCACCACTGAGGATCGCCTTTTAAGATGATGCTTTGACGTTGTTTCATCTTAATCTGCCATATTCCCTAATCAGATTAGCTTAGTAATGCGGTGGAACTTCATGTTGCTGACCATTACCTTGATGCGTGGATGTTTGCATGGTGCTCATTTGTACTTTCAAGGTTTCAACGGCTAATTCCAAGCGAGCAATTTGGTCTTGTTGACCAATAATTACTTGATTGAGATCTTCCAACAAACCATCTTGAAATGATAGCTTCATTTGCAAATCAATAATTGCCTCTTCTGAATTAGCCATTAGTCATCACCATCATAAGATAAAGCAGGCCCTAACCAACGTTCCGCCACATCCATTGACCAGCCTTTACGCTGTGCGTAATCTTCAACTTGATCTTGGTCGATTTTACCCAAACCAAAATAACGTGATTCTGGGTGTGCCAAATAGAAGCCGCTCACAGCTGCAGTTGGTAACATGGCAAAGCTTTCGGTAATTGTCATTCCTGCATTTTTCTCAGGTTCTAACAATTGCCATAATAAGCCTTTTTCTGTGTGGTCTGGGCAAGCGGGATAGCCCGGTGCAGGACGAACACCTTGATACTTTTCGTTGATTAAGTCTTCATTATCTAAGCCTTCATCATTTACATAGCCCCAATAATCTTTACGTACTAACTCGTGCAAACGCTCAGCAAAGGCTTCGGCTAAACGATCTGCTAAGGCTTTGAGCATAATGCTTTGATAGTCATCATGATCATTTTCAAAGCGCGCCACATGTTCATCAATACCGATACCTGCTGTTACGGCGAATGAACCAATATAGTCTTGCACGCCACTTTTTTTCGGCGCTAAGAAATCAGCTAATGCTGCATTAGGACGCCCCGGCGGGCGCTCTGTTTGTTGACGAAGACTGCGTAATGTCATTAATACTTCAGTGCGACTTTCATCGGTATACACTTCCATATCATCATCATTAACGCTATTGGCTGGGAATAGGCCAAATACCGCACGCGCTTTTAGCCATTTTTCATCAACGATTTTAGTCAACATTTTTTTAGCATCACGGAATAAATCAGTCGCATGTACGCCGACAATTTCATCTTCTAAAATACGTGGATATTTACCTGCTAATTCCCACGATTTAAAGAATGGCGTCCAGTCGATACGTTCAACTAAATCAGATAGTGGATAATCATCCAAGGTTTGAACACCTAATTTTTTAGGAATAGTGGGCTGATATGCCTGCCAATCAATTTTAGTTTTATTGGCACGTGCATCCGCTATTTTTAATTGACGGCGTGTACTCTTTCGCCCTTTGTGACGTGCACGTTTATCTGCGTAATCAGCTTTTACTTTGGCCATGAAGTCATCACGTGAATCAGGGCCAACTAGGTTTTGGGCTACACCAACTGCACGTGAGGCATCTTTCACATAGACACTACAACCATGGTAGTTTTGCTCAATTTTCACTGCGGTGTGAATTAATGATGTGGTCGCACCACCAATCATTACCGGAATATCAAAACCTAAACGTTCCATTTCTTTAGCAACATGTACCATTTCATCAAGTGATGGTGTGATCAGACCCGATAAACCAATAATATCGACGTTTTGTTCTTTAGCCACTTCTAAAATTTTAGCTGCTGGCACCATCACACCAAGATCAATAATCTCGAAGTTATTACACTGCAATACTACGCCGACGATATTCTTACCTATATCATGTACATCACCCTTCACGGTCGCCATTAAGATCTTGCCGTTATTAGTACTTTCGTCGCCTTCTTCTTTTTCGTCTTCAATATACGGCATCAAATACGCTACGGCTTTTTTCATAACCCGTGCAGATTTAACCACCTGCGGTAAGAACATCTTGCCTTCACCGAATAAGTCACCGACTACGTTCATGCCGTCCATTAACGAGCCTTCAATCACATGTAGCGGCTTAGCAGCATTTTGGCGAGCTAATTCAGTGTCGTCTTCAATATATTCAGTGATACCTTTTACTAAGGCGTGTTCTAAGCGCTTTTCAACTGGCCAGCTGCGCCATTCAAGATCTTCAACTTTCTCAACTGTTTTACCATCGCCTTTATATTTAGCAGCAATGTCTAATAAACGTTCTGTTGAATCATCACGACGGTTTAAGACTACATCTTCAACTCGTTCACGTAATTCCTCTGGCAGATCATCATAAATTGCCAATTGACCGGCATTGACGATCCCCATATCCATACCTGCTTTCACAGCGTGATATAAAAATACCGCATGAATCGCTTCACGTATCGGGTTATTACCTCGGAATGAGAATGATACATTACTAACGCCACCACTAATCATCGCGTGAGGTAATGCTTGTTTAATATCTTTTACTGCTTCGATGAAATCAACGGCGTAATTATTGTGCTCTTCAATACCAGTAGCAATCGCAAAAATATTAGGATCAAAGATAATATCTTCAGGTGGAAAGCCGACTTTTTTGGTCAAAATTTCATACGAACGGGTACAAATCTCACGCTTACGTTTACGAGTATCAGCTTGGCCTACTTCATCAAAGGCCATGACAATTACCGCAGCACCGTAGCGTCGCACTAATTTAGCCTGTTCGATGAACTTTTCTTCGCCCTCTTTCATGCTAATCGAGTTGACGATGCCTTTACCTTGGATACATTTTAGGCCAGCTTCGATCACTTCCCATTTAGAGGAATCAATCATGATCGGCACACGGCTGATATCTGGCTCAGAGGCAATCAAGTTTAGGAAAGTCACCATGGCTTCTTTCGAATCCAACATGCCTTCATCCATATTGATATCGATAATAGGCGCACCACTTTCTACTTGTTGACGTGCAACATCTAAAGCCGCGTCGTAATCACCTTCTTTAATCAATCGAGCAAAACGTGCAGAACCGGTGACGTTAGTACGTTCACCGACATTGACATAAAGACTTTCTGGCGTAATCGTAAACGGTTCAAGACCACTTAAACGACAGTAATGGTTATTTTCAACAGGAACACGTGGCGCAATGCCATCAACGGCTTCGGCAATCGCTCTGATATGTGCTGGTGATGTACCACAGCAACCGCCGACAATATTTAAAAAGCCCGACTGCGCCCATTCTTTCATTTGTTCAGCCATAACTTCTGGCGACTCATCATATTCACCAAACTCATTTGGCAATCCTGCATTTGCATGTGCGCTGACATGGCAGGTGACTGTACCTGATAAGTCTTCAATATACTGGCGTAATTGGGCTGCTCCTAATGCACAGTTCAAACCGATACTAATTGGTTGAGTATGTGACAATGAATTCCAAAATGCTTCGGCAGTTTGGCCTGAAAGTGTCCGTCCACTGGCATCGGTAATTGTGCCCGAAATCATAATGGGCAATTGAATATCATTTTGGTCAAAATAAGTTTCAATCGCAAATAAAGCTGCTTTCGCATTTAAGGTATCAAAAACGGTTTCGACTAAAAGAAAGTCTGCTCCGCCATCAACCAATCCTGCGATAGATTCTAAGTAAGATTCAACCAGTTCATCGTAGTTTACATTTCGAAATCCTGGATTATTTACATCAGGTGAAATGCTTGCTGTGCGGTTTGTTGGGCCTAAAACACCTGCTACAAAACGAGGCTTATCTGGATTTTCGCTAGTAAATTCATCTGCAATGGCCCGAGCCAATTGGGCTGACGCTTTATTTAACTCATAAGCCAGCTCTTCCATCTGATAATCAGCCATCGCGATGGATGTACCGTTAAAAGTATTGGTTTCAACAATATCAGCACCCGCTTCAAAATAAGCACGATGAATATCGCTAATAATCTTGGGCTGCGTTAGTGACAATAAGTCATTGTTTCCCTTAACATCACAACCATGTTCAGCAAATCGTTCGCCACGGTAATCGTCTTCTTCTAACTGATAACTTTGTATCATCGTCCCCATCGCACCATCAAGGATCAAAATGCGTTGCGTTAGTAGCTGGTGAATTTGATGTGTTGTTACGGACAAAGTATAAGTTCCTATTGACAAAAAGTTCCAAAAGTAACCGCATATTATATCAGAATGAATAAAGCTATTTTTTGCTAAAAAAAGAACCGTTTTTATCTTGTATTATCGAATAACTTTAGCTCATAATCATAGTTGCAAAACAGTGTTGGTCTTAAATTCTAATTAGAAAAGGAATATTGATGATTAAACGTGTAATCACTGGTAAACGTCTGTTTGTTCTCGATACAAATGTGCTTATGCACGATCCCACTGCCCTATACCGCTTCAATGAGCATGATATTTTTCTGCCTATGGTGGTATTAGAAGAACTCGATAATGGTAAAAAAGGCTTATCGGAAGTATCTCGTAATGTGCGTCAAGTTACTCGCACTCTAGATGACTTGATGTTGCAGGCTGGCGATACAGAATCGATGGTCAATGGTATTCAGCTTCCTAGCATAGCTAACGACGATGATAGTGTATCGACAGGCCGCTTATTTTTTCAAACCAGCCAAATGATTCAAGACTTACCAAAAGAGTTACCAGGTTCTAAAGCCGATAATGAAATTCTAGGCATTGCCATGAGTTTGCAAGAAGCTAAACCTGATGTGACTGTGACCCTAGTTTCTAAAGATATCAATCTTCGCATTAAGGCAACCGTATTAGGTATCCATGCTGAAGACTATTACAACGATAAGGTCCTAGATGATGTTGATTTATTGTATTTAGGTGCCAGTGAACTTAAGGCTGATTTTTGGGATGATCTCAATGGGCTAGAATCTTGGCTGGACGAAGGCCACACTTTTTATAAAGTCGAAGGTGATGTCGTCAATGATTGGTATCCGAACGAACTTATCTACTCATCAGAAGAAACAAATGCTATTGAAGCTGTTGTTCGTGGCAAAACAGAGTCAACAGCCCATATTGAACTCATTTATGATTACCGAAAAGCATCTCATGCCTGTCTCTTATACACATCTG
>CAJXPP010000045.1 GCA_913058195.1 uncultured Gammaproteobacteria bacterium
GCCTAGTCTCGTGGGCTCGGAGATGTGTATAAGAGACAGCATCGATACTTTTCTTTTTGACTTTGATATTAAAGCGACCATCTTGTGGAAGCCTTTTCTCTGAAATATTAAGGCCTGACATTAGTTTCAGTCGTGAGGTTAATGCAGAGGCAATTCGAGTTTCATCAACAATTTGTTCTTGTAAAACACCATCAATACGTTGGCGAATACGTAAAACATTTTGATCGGGCTCGATATGAATATCAGAGGCTTGCATAGAAACAGCATCTTCAAAAATTGCTTGCAATAATTTAACTACAGGTGCGTCAGCAGTGGAAGTTGATTGTGTCAGTGTTTGTAAATCAAAATCAGTTTCAGCTAATTCGTCATCAAGTACTTCAGCCAATGAGTCAATTTCATCTGTTTTTCGGTAATTTGTCTCTAAATTACGAAGCAAATCGCCCTCACTAATAGCGGCGATATCTATCGGGCGTTGTAAGACTTTTTGTAATTCATCATAGGCATAGATGTCGGAAGGATCTGCCATGCCGACTAGAATTTTATTGTTTTCTTCTTTTAAAGCAATCGCTCGAAATCGACGGGCATGTATTTCAGGTAATAAAGAAAATATTTTTTGATCGATAGGCGTTTGAGTTAAATCGAGATAAGCAATTTTCAATTGCTTAGATAATAATCTCAATAATTGAGCTTCTTCAATAAAGCCCAAATCGATTAATGTTTTACCTAGTTTACGGCGTGTTTTCTTTTGCTCTTGTAATGCAGAATTAAGTTGAGCTTCAGAAATAAGTTTGTTTTCTACGAGTAGATCACCAATGCGAATGCGTTTTGTAATATCCATCAGCAGTGTTGTCCCATCCGTATAAATAATGAAGAAATATGGATTGTGCCATATTTTGAAGGTTTTGGTTTAAAGTTGTAACCAAATCTCGTTGTCACGATATTCTAATGCTAAGTTTTCCAGCTTATCTCCACTACAAGGCCCTGCAATGCAATGACCATTCTCCATTGTAAATAAAGCACCATGGGTAGAACATTGAATATGAGTTTCTTCAATTGATAGAAATTCATCTGGCTGCCAATTAAGTGGGATTCCTAAATGTGGACAAATATTTTTATAGGCGTAGGCAACATTTTCAGTTTTGACTAATAATAAGTCGAGTTGACCTTGCTCAGTTTCAAGCGTGAAGCTACGCGTTTTATTGTCAATGAGATCGTCGTTATTACACAAAAAGTAGGGAGTCATAAGTAATTAGTTTAATTTAAAGTAAGTTATATCTAAGCCGTGTCGTCCACATTTGTAAGCTGCTACTTGGCAAGCAAATTTTAGGGCTGCTTGTTCAGCTTGCTGGTTCAGTAAAGCATGAATAAAGGCTGCATTAAATGTGTCACCAGCACCAAGGGTATCAACTATTTTCTCGGGTGGAAAGGCTGGACTGTGAATGATTTTCATCTTTTTATTAATAAACCATGCGCCTTTTTCTCCCCATGCACAGCTAGCATTT
The DNA here is from genome assembly GCA_913058195.1 of uncultured Gammaproteobacteria bacterium. Taxonomy (GTDB): domain Bacteria; phylum Pseudomonadota; class Gammaproteobacteria; order Nitrosococcales; family Methylophagaceae. The sequence continues at coordinate 1,503 of CAJXPP010000045.1, forward strand.
ATGCTGATTGCAAATGAGCTTAAAAAGCTAGCAGCATTACTAAAACCAAGGCTTTGTGCATAATTTTTTGAAAAGAAGAGTACATCAGCTAATGTGAATAATGAATCAATATCTGGCCGAGGTTTTTCTATTTCTACCGAGCAAGGTAAATTTGGTTGCTGTTGTTTACAATATTCAATCATTCGTGATGTATCAGCTATATTTCGCCCTTCAAAATGGATCCAATCATACTGCTGTAAGTTTATTTTTTTGAATTCAGTAAAGCTAAATTCTGGGCAATCACGATGGTGGACGATAGTTCGACTACCAGTTTGTTGATTAAGTGTGATGTACGATGTTGGCATCTTTCCCTGATCTAAAACCACACAATTTGAACTGTCTATTTGATGTTTTGTTAAGTCGTGTTTAATTACCTGGCTATCAGGCTCATCAATTAATACACCCGCCCACGCACAGTCATGTCCCAGCTGACTTAGAATGGATAAGGTATTAGTTGCGTTTCCACCTCGCGATTGCTGCTGAGATAGGGCGCGTACTTCGTCATCTTCTACAGGAAAGGAGCCAACCGTGTTGATGATGTCGAGAGTGGCAATGCCAATGGCGAGTATTTTAGCCATGGATAGTCATCATATTAACTAAAAACTCCCCTAGTAACTATTAGGATAACTAAGGGAGGAAAATAAATGATTAGATTGTATCGAAGACAGCGCTGACTGCGTCTGTAATATTGTTGACATTACCTACACCAGCAATACTGTGTAATTTATTTTGGCTTTGGTAGTATTCAACCAATGGCGATGTTTGTTCTTGGTATACAGTTAAACGGTTGCCAATCGTTTCTTCATTATCATCAGCACGTTGGAATAGTGGGCCATTACAAGCATCGCAATGATCTTCAATTTTTGATGGTGATAAGTGAATATTGTAGATAGCACCACAGTCTTTACAGGTACGGCGACCTGTTAAACGTTGTAATAACTCATCAAAAGCAACATCTAATAATACGACACCTTGTAGAGGTTGCTTGAGTTGTTCCAACATGGAATCTAATGCTTCAGCCTGTGGGATATTACGAGGGAAGCCGTCTAAGATATAACCATTTTTGGCATCATCATGAGAAATGCGTTCGCGAATTAATCCAATCACAATTTCATCTGAGACTAATGCGCCTGCATCCATTGCTGCTTTGGCTTTTTGTCCTAATTCAGAACCAGCTGCCACTGCTGCACGTAATAAATCACCCGTTGAGATTTGTGGAATATCATATTTTTTTGATAATACAACACCTTGTGTGCCTTTACCGGAGCCTGGTGCGCCTAATAATACTGTTCTCATGAATTGCCTCTTTAATAATTTATGACGATGTCATTACTGCTGTTAAGTCATCCAGCTGTTCTGTTACTTGTTGTAATATCTCGGGTAATATTTGTGGCTCAATGCCTAGTTGTTCCCAAGCTTTAGGATCGAGAGGTGGCACATGACGATCACCACTGTGGCCTAGCTCCGCTGAGCTAACCATTATATCTGCAATATGGATTATTGCGACTTCATTTTGAAACTGTGTTGCTTGTGATGGCTTGTGGTGAAAGGTGACAACTTCTCCAAGTGAATCAGGAAGACGCCATGCTTCGACGAGTGCTTGACCAACTTCACTATGATCAAAACCCATAACAAGTTGTTCAGTTTTAGATAAAGTGCCATTACCTGATTTTGCATTATTAATGGCTTCTCTCGCAAGCTCTGGAAGTGCTTGATACAGTACAAGTGAGCCAATATTTTGCAATAAACCGGAAATAAAGAAACGCTCGGCCGCTCGATAACCACAATGTATAGCCAGTAATTTAGATGCAATGGCACAGGCAAGACTATGTCGCCAGAACTCTTCTAGATTGATTAAATTAGCAGGAATACCTTTAAAAGCATTAATCACAGAAGTTGCTAATACCAAATGGGTTAATTCACGGGTACCAATAATGGTAATGGCACGTGAGATAGTATTAATTTGTGAAGGAAAACCATAAAAAGGACTGTTAACGATTTTAAGTAAACGAGCAGTTAAGCCGGGGTCGATATTAATAACTTCACTAATATCATCTGCAGAACTATTAGGGTCATTCATCAAATCATTAATCTGGCTATAAGTCGTTGGAAGTGAAACTAATTCCAATGACTTATTGACGAGTGCTTCAGCGGGTAATGCCATAGTATCAACCTTCTAGATCATTGTTTGAACCAGTGTTATCTAATTTTAAATTCAATAGCGTTTGAATCACTGGATGAGAAAGATCGGTGTAACGGAATAATTCTTGTCGTTTCACAAGCTCTTTCTCAGTGAGTTGAATTTGTTTTTGTTCTGACATAATTAACGTAACCCCGTAGTAGCTGTTGATTGAAATAATGCTTGGCTGAGTGTTGCACCTAGCTTGCCAGTAAAACGATCAAAGTAATCAGGGCGAAGAGTGTAATCAATAATATCTTCTGCACCAATAATATCCCGCGCTACTGTACTACTGCTGGCAAGCCCATCAATAAGTCCTAATGGTAAGGCCTGTTCACCAGACCAGAATAAACCGGTAAATAAGCGAGGGTCATCGGAGAGACGATCGCCGCGTCCTGCTTTGACTACATCAATAAACTGTTGATGAATATTATTAAGCATAGTGTGTGCATGTTTAACATCTTGTTCTCTCATTGGGAGAAAAGGGTCAAGAAATGCTTTATTTTCGCCTGCTGTTAATGAGCGACGCTCAACGCCTATCTTTTCAATAACATCAGTAAACCCAAAGCTATCCATACGCACACCAATAGAGCCAACAATGCTTGCTTTATCTGCATATATTTCTTTAGCTGCGGCGGCTATATAGTAACCACCAGAAGCACATACATCTTGTATAACAGCATAAACAGGAAAGTCAGGGCGAGTTAGCTGTAAACGTTTTAGCTCATCATTAACGATGCCTGCCTGAACGGGACTACCGCCTGGCGTATTCAATCTCAAAATGAGCCCCTGTGCATTAGTGCTTTCAAATGCATCACGGATGCCTGTGACAATAGTATCTGCACTTGCTTCATCATCTGCAGAAATAACACCGTTAATCTCGACTAATGCAGTGTGCTTTTCTTTATGGGTAGCTAACTCTGCTGATGGCATCATTAACATTAAAATAGCCATTAAATAAATGAATATTAAGCCTTTAAATACATAACCCCAACGGCGACTTGTGCGCTGTTCTTTTAATGCTGCGAATGCAAGGTCTTCCAATACTTTGCGTTCCCAACTTGTCTGTTCACTCATTGAATTATCCTTATCATTATTGCTTGACGATGGGGGGAAGTCTCCAAACGTTGCCATGTTTTTCCTAGGTTTTATATGTTTAGTCTGAGCAGTAAATCATAACCTGTGCAAGGCTACAAGTCATTAAGCCATTGTTCAACTTGGTATAGGTTGTCTACAATTGCACGGGGCTGGCATGCCTTTAACGTTTCAATACCGTGAGCACCGTGGCTAATGGCAAGACTATCTGCGCCGGCATTATGTGCCATTTGTAAGTCATATTCAGTATCACCAACCATCAATGTTTGTTCAGGGCGTACCCCTAAAAATGTCATCAATTCTTCTATCATTTGAGGGTGAGGTTTTGAATGGCATTCATCTGCACAGCGTGTAGCATGAAATAAGGGGCCTAATTGAGTGCTTTGTAATACTTTATTCAAGCCTTGGCGACTTTTTCCTGTAGCAACGCCCACAAAGTAATCTTGTTGATTTAGTGACGTTATAAGGCTTTTAGCATTATCAAATAAAGGCGTGTGATGCGGGTTTTCTAACCAGATTCGTTTATAGCCTGCGATGAGTTGATTCAATGTCACTGAATCAATATCGGGGTAGAGAGTCTGAACTGCTTCATTGAGCCCTAAACCTATTATATGGCTGACAGCTTTATTATCGAGAGGTGCTAATGATAATTCTGTAATAGCTTGTTGCATGCACATTACGATATGACCGGTTGAATCCATTAATGTGCCATCCCAATCAAACACGATAAGTTCATAACGGTTCATGATTGTTGTCTTAATTTAGTCACAACATTATTGAGTTGAATAGGTAATGGTGCCTCTAGCAATAGCGCTTCACCAGTAGATGGGTGAGTGATGCCTAATTTCCATGAATGTAAGAACATTCTTTTCAAACCCATCTTTTTCATATCGCGGTTAAAATTACGTTGGCCATATTTATCATCCCCCGCTACTGGATGGCCCATTTGAGATGAATGAACGCGTATTTGATGTGTTCGACCTGTATAGAGGACGACTTCAGTAAGTTGGGCTTGGCGATAGGATTCAATAGGAATAAATACGGTTTTGGCATATTTTCCTTCAGGATCAACACGAACCATACGTTCACCAGATGAAACGGTATTTTTTTGTAATGGTTGTTCGACCAAGCGATCTCCATCAGCCCAGCCACCCTTTAATAAGGTGAGATAACGTTTATTTAAATCATGATTAATCATTTGCTGTTGTAAATTGAGTAAAGAGTCACGGCTTTTAGCAAGTAAAAGACAGCCTGAGGTGTCACGATCAAGGCGATGAACTAATTCGAGATAAGGTAATTCTGAACGAATAATTCGTAAGCTCTCGATAATACCTTGGTCAATATTACTGCCTGCATGTACAGCCATTCCTGGTGGTTTATTAAGCGCTAGCAAATCATCATCTTCGAAAAGAACACATTCTGTTAATTGAGTTCTAACGTGATCGTTAACGGTTGTTATGGTTGTTTTTTCAGAGGTGTGTAAAGGAGGAATGCGAATAGAATCACCAGCTTGGATTTTATAAGTTTGTTTTATTCGGCCTTTATTAACCCGCACTTCGCCTTTACGAATAGCGCGATAGATACGACTTTTGGGTACGCCTTTTTGAAGAGTAAGTAAAAAGTTATCAATACGTTGCCCAGCTTGTGCGGGCGAAATATCGATAAATTGAACGGAAAAAGTTTGATTATCGCTAGTACTCATAAAAATAATTAGTGTCTACTCTTGCTGATAGGTCAAAGGACTGTTATATTCTGATGTTGGTCTATCTGTTTCTAGGGTATGAAGTATACTCTAATTTTTTGATAGACTTTAAAGTGGTAGGTCGCTCCTTCTGAAAATTTCAAACTGGAAGTAGACGCGGTAAATGCCCAAGTATTTTGATTAAAGCATTTGACGAGATTTAAGTAGGTCAGGTGCGTACGGCTCAATAATGAGCAAATAAATTTAGGTTCGCATGTCTTGGTGAGGAAGTATCTGCATCAGACAGGACAAACAATGAGTAATTAATAGTAGGTATCAGGCCAGCTTTGCCAGGGGGTGAAGCGCCGATATTGAATAAATGCCACTAAATAAATGGATGGCAATGACCTTTCCAAATAATGATAAAAAATTAAGGTCAAAATGTAGGTTAAAGCAATACGCAAATGTAAGACGTGTTGCCATTATTAATTGCAGTACGAAACGAGAGACTGTTGTCCTGCTGGCACCTTAAATTTTAGGTGATTCAGAACCTTGCTACAAGAGCAAGGATAGCTAAGTGCGAGCCTCTGTAAAGAGGTTATAAATGAAAAGAATTTTAATTAACGCAACCAATGAAGAAGAGTTGCGTGTAGCGATGGTTGATGGCCAGCGTTTGTTTGATTTGGATATTGCAATTCCATCTAGAGAACAGAAAAAAGGTAATATCTACAAAGGTAAAATCACACGAGTTGAACCAAGTTTAGAAGCGGTATTTGTTGAATACGGCTCGGAAAGACAAGGTTTCTTGCCTTTAAAAGAAATCTCAAAAGAGTATTTCAAGAATTCAGCTAAAAAAGACGGTGAATCGTCTGGTCGTATCAATGTTCAGGATGTGCTTTCTGTTGGTCAAGAACTTGTTATTCAGGTTGAAAAAGAAGAGCGTGGCAACAAAGGCGCAGCGCTAACAACCTTTATTAGTCTCGCTGGCCGCTACCTTGTATTAATGCCAAACAGTCCACGTGCTGGTGGGATCTCTCGACGTATTGAAGGCGAGGAACGTGCTGAGTTACAAGAAGCATTACGATCACTAGAAGTGCCTGAAGGCATGGGAATGATTGTTCGTACTGCCGGTGTCGGTAAGCAAGCAGAAGAATTGCAGTGGGATTTAGAATACTTAGTGCAATTATGGACTGCGATTGATAGCGCAAATAAAGACCGTAAAGCGCCATTTTTGGTTTATCAAGAAAGCAATATCATTATTCGTGCCTTACGTGATTATTTACGTAAAGATATTGGTGAGATCTTGGTTGATTCACCTGAAGTTTATCAAACAGGTTACGACTTCATGCGCATGGTTATGCCTCATGAGTTAAGTAAATTTAAGCTATATCAAGATAAAGTACCGCTATTTACACGCTACCAAGTCGAAAGCCAGATTGAAACTGCATTCCGCCATGAAGTACGTCTACCTTCAGGTGGTGCCTTGGTTATTGATCCTACGGAAGCGCTTATTTCTATTGATGTAAACTCAGCCCGAGCTAATAAAGGCGGAGATATTGAAGAAACTGCATTTAATACAAATTTAGAAGCAGCGGAAGAAATTGCACGTCAATTACGTATTCGAGACCTTGGTGGTTTAGTTGTCATCGACTTTATTGATATGGGACCTACTAAGCATCAGCGTGAAGTTGAAAATCGCTTACGTGATCATTTGAAAGCAGATCGTGCTCGTGTACAAGTAGGTCGTATTTCACGCTTTGGTTTGCTTGAAATGTCACGACAGCGTATTCGACCATCATTAGGTGATGCACATGAAGAAGTGTGTCCTCGCTGTGGTGGTTTAGGCCATGTTCGTGGTGTTCAATCACTTGGTTTAGCAGTATTACGCTTGGTTGAAGATGAAGCAACCAAAGATCGCATTTCACAACTTGTAGTTCAACTGCCAATTTCAGTTGCCACATTTATGTTGAATGAGAAGCGAGTTCAATTAGAAGCGATCGAACGTCGTCAGGATGTTAAATTACTGCTAATCCCTAACCCTCACCTTGATACACCTCATTTTGATATTGAGCGTATTAAAGATGGTAGTGAAGTAAGTGAGGTAAGTCATCACTTGATGGTAGCTCCTGAGCCTGAAGTTCCAGAAGCAATGCGTGATAAGCCAGTTGTTGAGCAAGCGGCTGTAACGGGCGTATCTCCTGCTGCACCAGCACCAGTAACAGAAAAATTAGTAGAAAAAATAGAAAAAGTAGAGGTCAAAAAGCCAAATCTATTAAAACGTTTACTGAATGTGTTGACTGGAAAATCAGCAGATGAAGTTGAAGAAAAGGTTGAGTTAGAAGAAAAGCCAGAACAAAAACAACAGCAAGAAGAGCAAACACGACGTCCGCGAAATAATCGTAACAGCCGTCGTACACCACGCCGACGTCCAGATCAAAGTAAAACAGCAGAAAAGAGTGCTGAGAAAAAGACTGAAGAATCAGGTTCAGACAATAAAGCACCAAGAGAAGAAGATAATAGTGAGAGTGGTCAAAACTCGACTGCAAAACGTTCGCGTAGAGGGGGACGACGTCGTCGCCCACGTAATGATAGCGATGCAGTCGTTATAGCGGATGATGCAGGTAATAAAATACCGCCAGAGAAAAAAGAAGTAGATGGGAATGCGATACCTAAAGCTGTTGAGCCAGAAGTGGATGGGAATTTTGTACCAAGTCCAGCTATATCTGAAGTTGATGGTAATAAACCGCCAGTTGAGAAAGCTGCAACTAACAAGCCTCGTAGAGCTAGAGCGCCTTCAAATTCGAATAATCGCAGACGTGGACCTGCACCTGCTAGAGATAAGCAAGAAAAAGCGGAATCAAATTCCTCTCCAGTTGAAGGGAATGATAAAAAACCTGAATCGACAGATAATGGGGAACAGAAAGCACCTAGAAGACGTGCTCCTGCACCTGTAAAAGAGAAGCAAGAAAAAGTGGAAGCTAATTCCTCTCCAGTTGTAGCGGGTGACAAAAAAACTGCATCGACAGATAATGGGGAACAGAAAGCACCTAGAAGACGTACTCCTGTACTTGTGAAAGAGAAGCAAGAAAAAGTGGAAGAAAATTCCTCTCCAGCTGAAGGGGGTGACAAAAAACCTGCATCGGCAGATAATGGAGAAAAGAAAGCACCCAGAAGGCGTGCTCCTAGGAAGGTGAAACCAGTAGAAGATGTCAGCGAATAAAGTATTTGAATGTGAACACTTGTTGGCCTTACTAGGCCAACAAGTTGTTTATCAAACTCATCAATGTGAAATTATTGAGTTACTTGATGGCTGTAATTTAGTACTGCAAGTGTTGGAACAGGATAGAAATATTCAAGCAACGCAATATGGGGAGGGACATAGAAATGTCCCTGTTACCTATATATTGCCTGTTTTTGATGGAGAAGGTGAGCTACACAGTGAGGTACTTGCTGCCGGTATCGATCAGCTGCTAGAGAAGCACAGTGCTGCTAAGTAAGTTTTAAGCTAATACTATTTTAACTATTGCCTAATATTTGTCTTACTGCAATAAGATCTTCTTGTGTATCAACGCCATGACCTACTGAAATCTGAGCTGCGCTTAGGTGAATTTTCTTTCCATGATAAATAGCTCGCAGTTGTTCGAGAGATTCTTCTTGCTCTAAAATGCATGGGCTTAATTCAGTATAGTGTTTAAGAAAGTTCGCTCTATAGCCATATAAGCCAATATGGCGATAATGGGGTAATTCTGATGGCAGGGTAGACTGTTGATCGAAATGATCTCTCATCCATGGAATTGGCGCACGACTAAAGTAAAGTGCATAGCCTCGGGCATCCATTACTACTTTAACCACATTAGGGTCAAACACTTGTTTTTCTTGAGTTATTTGACTGTAAAGTGTCGCCATATCAGCATCAGCATAACTTTGTAAATCTTCTGCTACTTGATTGATTAGACTGGCTGGTAGGCAAGGTTCATCGCCCTGTACATTAACAATAATGTCATCATCGTTAAATTGCCTTAGTGATGCGACTTCTGCTAAGCGATCTGTACCTGATGGGTGATCTGATCGAGTGAGGCAGACATCTGCACCAAACGCTAGTGCGACGGCTTGAATTTTTTCACTGTCAGTCGCAATTATAATATCAGTTGCAAGGCTTTCTTGTGCTCGCTCATAAACATGCTGGATCATTGGTTTACCCGCTATATCTAATAGAGGTTTACCAGGTAAGCGTGTTGATGCATAACGAGCAGGAATAACAATTTTAAACGTCATTGCAGTTACTCATCATCCGTTAATTGTCTAGCTTCATCAGTTAGCATAACGGGAATATCATCATGAATAGGGTAGGCGAGTCGGCAAGCTGGGCAGATTAACTCTTGCTCTGCTTTATTGTAAGTTAGAGTGCTTTTGCAGCTAGGGCACGCTAGAATTTCAAGTAAGGTTTTATCCATGGGATGATAGTCCTGCTAAAGTGTCTAATAAATATTGGTTTAGTTTACCGCTTATTGTGGCTTCTATGGGGATATACCACATATTTTTATTGGCAAAATGTTGGCATTTCACGGCATCTTTTTCCGTCATTAATATTGGTTTTTGATCGCCAAAGTCAATATCGGTTAATTCAAACGGGTGATGATCTGCAAAGGGGTGAGGCGTAAGCTTTAATCCCTTAGCAGTGAGTTGATCAAAAAAACGTGTAGGGTTTCCTATCCCTGCTATTGCATGCACTTCTGTCGACTTGAAATTCTCTATAGGCCTTGTGATAGTTGAATCTACAAGGTTCACTGCCATAGATTGGATGAGTTGCATATTATGCGCTACGTCACTATCACTGCCATTATGTATTAAGACGCTGACATTTTTTAGTCGAGATAGTGGTTCCCTCAATGGCCCTGCGGGTAGACAATACTGATTTCCAAATTTTCGCTTACCATCAATAACAACGATTTCGATATCTCGCTCTAAGGCATAGTGCTGTAAACCATCATCACTAATAATGACATCACAGTCATAACTGTCTAATAGCTTTTGTCCAGCAGCAACACGGTTGGCACCGACAACCATTGGACATGACGTTTGACGAAAAATAATAATGGGTTCATCGCCAACATCACTGGCAAGACTATCCTTAGTGACTACCTTTGCCTGCTGCGGTAATTTCCCACCATAGCCGCGACTAATAATACCGGGATGATAACCTGCTTGCTGCAATTGCTTGGCAAGCCAAATGACTACCGGTGTTTTACCCGTGCCACCAACGCTGATATTACCAACAATGATAACGGGCACAGTTAACGATGTAGACTTCAATACTCCGTGTCGATACATATATCGTCGTAATGCAATAATAATGCGGTAAAGACCCGATAGAGGAGCTAATAACCAACGAATGGGGCTAGGCTGATACCAGGAGTTAACAAGCCAGTTCATTAGTTAATTTACTTCAACTTTTTTTTCTTGGAATTGTAAACGGTGTAACTGAGCATAATGCTGGCCCTTTTTGAGCAGTTCACTGTGAGTACCTGTTTCCATAATATGACCATTGTGCATAACGATAATCAGATCAGCTTTTTCAATAGTTGATAATCGATGAGCAATAACTAAGGTAGTACGGTTTGATATCAGCGTTTCTAATGCCGATTGAATATGACGTTCTGCTTCTGAATCTAATGAAGCAGTCGCTTCGTCTAAAATCAGTATAGGTGAATCACGCAGTAATGCTCGGGCAATTGCCAAACGTTGCCTCTGCCCACCTGATAATAAAACACCATTCTGACCAACCTGAGTGAATAAACCATCAGGTAAACGCTCAATAAACTCCCATGCATGAGCAGCTTTGGCTGCAGCAATGATTTGTTCGTTACTGATATGCTGTTTCTGACCTGTCTCTTATACACATCTCCGAGCCCACGAGACTAGGCAT
>CAJXPP010000046.1 GCA_913058195.1 uncultured Gammaproteobacteria bacterium
CAGAGTAGATCGTCGGCAGCGTCAGATGTGTATAAGAGACAGAATTATCACCAAGCTCAAACACAATGTAGGAACCATAAAAGGGACCAAAAAAAGATACTTTTAAGTGTGCCATTTTATTATCACCAACAAAAAAAGCTTTGCCTTCGGCTTCCTTCCACTGGTTTCGTTTAACATCAAAACCACGATTAATAACCTTAATGCCACCTTCCTCGCGCAGAACATATTCAGCACTAACATTATCCAAACCTCGCTCAAAAGAGTGATCGAGCCTTGCAATTTCATACCATTTTCCAAGGTAGCTATCTACCTCAAAGTTATTAACAGGCTGAATACCTTCAGGAATTCCAACGCATCCAGATAAAAGGACAACAATACTGTATAGAATATAACGCATTACTATTCATCCTCAATTTCAGTTGAATTTAATAGGGCCTTAAAAGCCGCAAGCGCTCGTATACGGCCAAACTTTAAATCTATTAATAGGTTTTAGTTAAAAACAACGCGACCACGATACGTAAACAATTAAAAGGGTAACGTCCCCTTTAATTCCTATCTATCCAATGGTAGGGGCTAATATTGCCTTAATTCAGTCGATTAAAAGGGATGTTTTTTTAAGAGCTTACAACCCTTTTGGTGTATTAATAATTAAAGCACCATTAGGAATTTGTGCAACGACAGCTCCAGATTTAGTAAAGAAGGCAATGCGTGTTTCAGTGCTGGCTATTAGTATACCTTCATATAAGATTTTCCCATCTTTGGATTGGAGGACTTTGCAGTTACTCCAACGTTTATTCTCTTCGTAGAAGCAACCTTTTTGTAAATACTGATCGATATTATTATTGGCAAATTCTTTAGCTGGTGAATAACCTAAAACGCTGGGAAGAATCCATAAGCAAAAGAGACCAAAAGGCATATAGATAAACGCAAATACTAGGTAGGAGAAAATACCAGCTAAACCCAAAGCCATGCTGCAATTATTCGTATCCCAATGATACTCTTTGAGTTTGTTACCTAGCCATAAAGACAGTTTTTTATATATTTCAGATGTAAGTATCTTTTGTAGAAAAAAAAGTAACAGTGCTACACCCAAGATAAAAAAACTAATTGAGATAATACCTTCACATGTAATCATCCACATCAAGATGCTTTTGATTGACATAAATAAAGGTAGCCATAATTGGGCTATAGCAATATAAGCTGCAACATAGGTATCTTGAACATTAATAGGAAAAGTGTCCGTACTTATTCCATATGTTGTTAATAAAGCTTGGTAGTAACTCAAACCTATTAAATAGAAGAGGGGGGCTAGTACCGCTAAAGCAGTGATAATAAGCTGCAGCTTAGATACGAGTGGCTTCTTTTCTGGTATTTTTTCATCCATGATACTTATCCTTGTTATAACCGGTATTTTCGTTCTTTTATTAAAAGACCACGCTGCCGCGGGGGCATTTATTTCTTTTGCTTGCCCAAAAGAAACAGAACCAAAGAAAAAGGTACCCTTATCGCCTTACTTCCAAAAATTAAACTATCTGGTGGCGCAGACGAAAACTTGCTACGCTCAGACACTCACCTACTTTATCCACCAAATAGCTTATTTTTTGGCGGCGATCAAATGGGAAGAGGGGGAAATTAAATCTGTCCCCTTTAATATTGTTAGCCTACTTTAGAGTATAGGTAAATAGTTATTCCTAGAACTAACCAGATAAATGCTACTTTCAAAGAGGATTTAAACCTGTGGAGCTTTATTTCTCTGATATAAATCAATTTCATATGTTCAAAAGATAACTCGGAAACTATTTCATCTTCATTACCTGGGTAGTCTTGTGAAAAAGCTAATATGTCTTTATTAGCTTTAATCACAGACCTGTTTAAAAGCACGTCTAACCAACCAAATTGAAATAATCCACCCCCATAGAAAATACCTTTATATTCTGAAGAATTAACTATGTGGTCAGCAGGGTTATCGATCGCTGATATCGTTCTCACTAAAGAGGAGATGGCAGCCAACCAAAAGAGTAAGAAAATGACTCCAGTTAGAACAGCAAAATTGAGAGATGTTAACAAAGAAATATGTACTAAATGATTCCATATCTCCCCAAGCGAAGAGATGGGAACGAGTAGGCCTGTAAGTAATGCTATTACTTTTACATCAATAGATCTGATTGTTGCTTGGGCATCATGTATTGCAGAAAGAATAAAGTCACTTTTATTATTCATTCTTGTTGACCCATTCATTCATTGATGTATTAATGACATTTCCGTGATAGCAATCATGTATGTGATTTTTAGAAAGAAGTTCTTTGTTGCTGCCATTAAGGTTGTCATAAAACACATTTGAAACCATCATCTCGAAATCACTATAGGTTTTATTGCCATGAGAACATAGAGCGGCAGCTTCGCCAACGAGTTTTCCAAGCCAAACCACTTCATTGATGCCACTACCTTTGTAACCAGATTTAATCATCAATGATGACCCATATGATATTCCGATGCCAATGGTTAACTCTGAGTATTTTTTCTTTTTGTATTTAATATTTAGAATGTCAATTAAGGATGAAGCTTTAGCTCCAACAGAAAATAATTCGTTAATATCTGCTTTGTAAGGAGTATCACAAATACCCCATACAGCATCACCTTCAATATACAATTCACTAATTTTTGAGTGGCTTTTCAATACTGAAATTAGTTCTGATATATACGTTTTATATATTTTCGCAAGGACAGGTCTAGTATGTTTTTTATTAAGGTCTTTGGAAGCACGAATATCAATGAAAATAGCAGAGCACTCGACAGAAAAACCGTTATTGAATGTTAGCGAGTCTCTTGAAGGAATAGACTTTTTATCTTCATATGAAGCGTCGGAACCGTCTAGGACTTCGTCAATTCTCTCAATGCTTTTGTTAAAAGAGTAATAACTATGGTTTGCTTGCATAAGCTTCCTTTCATGATTTACTGCTAGCTAACGTTATTATTAAGGTGGATAATAACTCCTTGTAACTTCTACGATCTATAGGACCTAAATTCCAAGCAATAGGGTAATAAGGCTAAATATGGAACAAAAAAGCCAGCAAAAGCTGGCTTCTTACAACTAATCCCAATTAAGAGCACCACCGGTCTGGTACTCAGTCACTTTCGTTTCGAAGAAGTTTTTTTCCTTCTTCATATTGGCTTGTTCATCTAGCCAAGGCAGCGCTGCTTCGACACCGGGGAAGGGTTCTTCAAAGCCCAGTTGTTTAGCACGTCGGTTGGCGATAAAGCGGAATTGGCCGAGGTGATCTTCTTTTGAATAACCTAAAATAGGGTCACGCAAAATATAGCTCGCGTAGATTTTTTCTGCTTCTTCTGCTTCTTCGAACATCGCTTGGATTTTGGCTGGATCTAATACTAAGTTTTCTTCTTTGATGATTTGTTTTACAACACGAATACCGAATGATGCGTGCATCACTTCATCACGCATGATGTATTGTAGCTGTTCGGAAGTACCTTTCATTAAACCACGGCGTTGTAGGGCAAATATTGGACTAAAGCCATTGTAGAACCAGCAGCCTTCGAAGATAGCTGCAAAGAAGGCATAAGCCATGACGAAGTTTTCGAGTTCATCAGGGTCTGTTAAGTCAATATCACTACGCATAATCGAGTTGAGGCGATTATTAGCCAATTGAATCTTTTGGTTAATTTCTGGCACAACACGGTAGCGGTTGTAGATTTCGCTTTGATCAAGACCAATGGTTTCGATGCAATGCTGGTATGTCCAGGTGTGCAAGGCTTCTTCATACACTTGGCGTGCTTGATAGATTTGCAGTTCTGGCGCTGACATTTTTTCCATTACTGCTAGGCCGATATTACGCATAGCCAGAATGTCGGATGTAGTCAGGTATGACAGCACATTTTCATAGACATGACGTTCTTCTAATGTCAGTTTATGACGGTAGTCGTGAACGTCTTGTGCCATGTTGATATCAAGCGGTGTCCAGTGATTCTTGTTGGCATTAAGGAAGTAAGTCCATGCCCAAGGGTATTTGAACGGTGCAAGTTGGTTGATGTCTGTCATGCCATTGATGACGCGTTTATCATCTGGGTTAACCGGTGCAATATTAGCTTGTGGTAATGACATAGCTGGTGCTGAGGCTGTATCAATTGGCACGCCGGTAACATTGGCTACATTAGGTGCATCATTCGCTGCACTTTCATCAGTTTCTTCTTTTACAGCGGGTGCTGCAAAAGGATCATCCCAATCTAACATTATTGACATGCCTCGCAGTCAGGTTCAAGGATTGAGCAGGCTTGAGGTGCTTCTTGTCCTTCACCTAACACAAACTCATCTTCTTCAACTTTTTCTGCCGCGACAGGTGCTGGGGCAGGGGCCGCTATAATTGCAGCGGGTACTACTGGCGCTGCAACTGCTGCTGGACGTTCTGCACTGCTTGTTTTCTCTGCTGCTGTCGCACCCATTGAGCGGAGGTAATAAGTGGTTTTAAGACCACGTACCCACGCTAGTTTATATAGGTTATCCATCTTCTTACCTGATGGTTCAGCCATGTATAAGTTCAAGCTTTGTGCTTGATCTAACCATTTTTGACGACGTGATGCAGCTTCGATTAACCAACGAGCATCCATTTCAAATGCTGTGACATATAAGGCTTTTAACTCGTCAGGTACACGGTCAATAGACTGTAGGCTACCATCGAAGTATTTGAGGTCATTGATCATAACGTCATCCCATAAACCTCGGGCTTTCAAGTCATCTACCATATATGGGTTGATAACAGTAAATTCGCCTGACAAGTTCGATTTAACGAATAGGTTTTGATAGGTTGGTTCAACTGATTGACTGACACCACAGATATTTGAAATGGTGGCTGTTGGTGCAATCGCCATCGTGTTTGAGTTACGCATACCTTGCGATTTAATCTTGTTACGCAATGTATCCCAATCAAGCGTTTGGCTCTCATCTTGTTGCAGATATTCGCCACGTGCTTCTTTAAGGATCTTGATAGAGTCAATCGGCAGAATGCCTTGGCTCCATAAGCTTCCTTCGTATGATTGATATGTACCACGTTCAGCAGCCAAATCAGACGAGGCTTCGATGGTGTAATAACTGACTGCTTCCATTGATGTATCAGCAAAGGCGACGGCATCATCAGAGCTGTACGGTAGACGCATTTTGTATAGTGCATCTTGGAAACCCATAATGCCTAGACCAACAGGGCGATGTTGTAGGTTTGATTTTCGCGCTTGAGGCACACTGTAATAGTTGTACTCAATGACGTTATCTAACATACGCATTGCTGTTGTGATGGTGCGTTGTAGTTTTTCTAAATCAAGACCATTTTCACCAACATGTTGTGGCAAGTTGACTGAACCTAGGTTACATACGGCGATTTCATCATCTGATGTATTAAGCGTGATTTCTGTACATAGGTTTGAGCTATGTACAACACCAACGTGTTGTTGTGGTGAACGTAGGTTACAAGGATCTTTAAATGTAATCCATGGATGACCTGTTTCAAACAACATGCCTAACATTTTGCGCCATAAGTCATTGGCTGGGAATGATTTGGTATTGCGAAGTTCACCTGCTGCTGCTTTTACTTCATAGGCTTCATAGGCTGCTTCAAACGCTAAACCTGTTAGGTCATGAAGGTCTGGCACTTCTTCTGGTGAGAATAATGTCCAGTTGCCATTTTCAGCAACACGTTTCATGAATAAATCAGGGATCCAGTTCGCTGTATTCATATCATGAGTACGACGACGATCATCACCGGTGTTTTTACGTAAATCTAGGAACTCTTCAACATCAATATGCCATGTTTCAAGATAGGCACACACAGCACCTTTACGCTTACCACCTTGGTTTACGGCAACAGCAGTGTCATTAGCTACTTTTAAGAAAGGTACAACACCTTGTGAGTTACCGTTAGTACCTTTGATGTGTGAACCTAGACCACGAACTCGTGTCCAGTCATTACCCAAGCCACCTGCATATTTAGATAACAGGGCATTGTCACGCATTGCATCGTAGATACCGCCTAGATCATCAGGTACTGATGTTAGGTAACATGATGATAGTTGTGGGCGTAATGTACCGGCATTAAAGAGGGTAGGTGTACTACTCATAAAGTCGAATGAAGACAATAAGTTGTAGAATTCGATTGCACGCTCTTCACGGTTAAGTTCGTTAATCGCAAGGCCCATCGATACACGCATATAGAATGCTTGTGGCAACTCGAAACGTGTATTGGCTTGGTGGATGAAGTAGCGGTCATACAGTGTTTGTAAACCAAGGTAAGTGAAGTTGAAATCGTTTTCAGGTTTCAGCGCCTTACCCATTCGTTCAAGATCGTATTCAGCTAGTTCTGGGGCTAATAATTCGTGTTTAATAGCACGGTGGATATAGTGTTTGAAGTAATCTTGGTAGACATCACCCATCTCGTGTTGTGATGCTTGACGAGGTACTTCGTAAACAAATGTTAATGCTTCACGGCGAATGCTATCCATTAATAAGCGTGCAGCTACGGTGCTGTATTCAGGATCTTTTTCGATAAACGTACGTGCTGCCATAACCAGTGATTTTTCTACATCACTTTCAGCAACGCCATCAAAAATATTACGTTGTGTATCACGTAAGATTGCTTGTGCATCAACACCTGTTAAACCTTCACAGGCTTCGGTGATGAGGTTTTGCAGACGTGTAACATCAAGAGGGTGCTTAGTGCCATCAGCAGCGGTTACATTGATTGTTGAATCAGTAACAGGCTGTGGGTGTTGTTTTTCTTCTTCAACACGTTTTTGATATTGCTGCTCGCGGTATAAAACGTAAGCACGTGCAGCTTTATATTCGCCTGTACGCATTAATGCGAGTTCAACTTGATCTTGAATATCTTCAATATGAACGGTGCCGCCATCATCTAGACGACGTGTTAAGTTTGCGGCAATTTGATCGGTGATGCCGGCAACAGTGTCGTGAATGCGACGACTATCTGACGCTGATTCACCTTCAACAGCAAGAAATGCCTTAGTGATTGCTATTGCAATTTTGCTACTATCAAAGTCAGTGACTTGGCCATTACGGCGAATGACTTGATACTGTGAAGAGTTTGAACGCGTTTGAGCTACTGATTCGCCAGCCATAATGAGTTTCCTACAATATTTAATTAAAACCTTAAACCACAAGCTGTAGTGGTTTTTAAATCATTGAACCACAAGATGATGTGGTTTGGGAATAGCAGTCGGTGGATAAGTAAGGGGTTTTCTGTGGATAACTTGTGACTAATTTAATGCCAACATAGAGAGGGCGCGGCTTAGTTGATTATGAAAAAAAAATGCCCTTTTAAGATCTTTTTCAAAAGGACATTTTGTCTTAAAGTGCTTTTACAGCTTCTAAAACCTCGGCAAGGTGTTCTTTTACTTTAACCTTACGCCATTCTTGTCGTAAAACACCTGCTTTGTCGATTAGGAAGGTACTGCGCACAATCCCCATATATTCGCGGCCATAATTCTTCTTAAGATGTAATACGTCAAAAAGAGCACAAGCAGACTCTTCAGCATCAGATAATAGTTCGAAGGGAAATGCTTGTTTAGCTTTGAAATTTTCATGTACACGAACACTATCACGTGAAATACCAAAGATGACAGTGTCATGTGCTTGGAACTCTGCAATATTGTCGCGGAAGTTCTGGCCTTCTAAGGTACAGCCAGGCGTATTGTCTTTGGGGTAAAAATAGATAATGATATTCTTACCTTGATAGTCGGATAAATTGAAAGTTGTATCGCCAGTGCTAGGGAGTTGGAAGTTAGGCACTGCTTGGTCTAGTTGGACTGTACTCATTGTTAATTCCTGTCATATATAGGGATAGCTAAAATATACATTACATAACGACCTAATTCTATATTGTTTTAATAATAGGGTTCTTGTCATCTTGTAGCGGGCGAAGTACCATAGTCGTTTATTTATCGGAGTCTTCTGAACATGTTTAGCGGCAGTATGGTAGCAATAGTCACACCAATGCAAGCAGATGGAACGCTTGATCGTGACAGCCTAAACAAGTTGATTGAATGGCATATTGATAGTGGCACTGATGCGATTGTAGCGGTTGGCACTACCGGTGAGTCAGCCACGTTAACAGTTGAAGAGCATTGTGGCGTCATTCGTCAAGTTGTTGCTCAAGTGAATGGGCGTATTCCAGTCATTGCAGGTACAGGTGCTAATTCAACTTCTGAAGCTATTGAATTAAGCCAGTCTGCAAAAGAAGTAGGTGTTGATGGGGTGTTATTGGTGACGCCTTATTATAATAAACCGACTCAGGAAGGTTTATTTCTACATTACAAAGCCATTGCAGAAGCCGTTGATATCCCTCAGATCCTTTATAATGTACCTAGTCGTACTGCCTGTGACTTATTACCTGAAACAGTTGGACGTTTAGCTGGTATTCCGAATATTGTTGGCATTAAAGAAGCAACAGGTGATGTGAGTCGAGTTGCACAAATAAAAGCACTTTGTGGCGATAAAATTGAACTATATACTGGTGATGATGCCAATACAGTAGACTTTATCATTGCTGGGGGCCAAGGAGCTATCTCTGTAACCGCTAATGTTGCTCCCGCTGCTATGCATTCAATGTGTGCTGCAGCAATGAAGGGTGATGAACAAACTGCACGAGCAATTGATAAGGATTTGGCTTTATTACATGAACGTTTATTTGTTGAAGCTAACCCCATGCCTGTAAAATGGGCATTGGCTGAAATGGGTTTAATCCCGACTGGCTTGCGTTTACCAATGACTAATTTGTCTGAAAAATATCATCAGCCAGTGCGTGAAGCATTGAATGCTGCTGGCGTATTAAACTAAAATTGAGAGTGAACTTAAACTACATGAACTTTAAATATACTTCTTTAGCTGCATTACTTTCAATTACTCTCAGTGGTTGTGGTGCTTTCTCTGTTCTTGATGAGGTTGTTCCTGATAATACGAAAGAATATCGTAAAGCTGAAACAATGCCGCCGCTTGATGTGCCTCCTGATTTAAGTGCTGCTAGCATTAATGATGATATTGTTAAAAATACATCAACTTCTGCTACTTATTCTGAATTTAAAGAAGAAGCAGAAAATCCATTAGCCAGCAAATATAATATTGTCCAAGATATTAAACCTGCATTAACGGGTGAAGGCGCTACACGCCACCTAATTGTGCCAAATTCAGAAGAATCTACATGGGAACATTTAGCGTCATTTGTAGATGAAAAAGGTTTGAGTGTTAAACGTTCAGATCAGCGTATTGGCTTAATGGATACAGATATTGGTGAAGATAGTTATGCCTACCGTTTAAGAATTGAGCGTGGTGATACATCAAAACAAACGTTAGTCTATGTTAGTGCCGCGGGTATGGAAGATAATGCTCAGAAAAATGAGGCAATGCTTCGTCAGGTTGCAGACTCTTTCGGCGAACTGCATCAACAAGAAAAAGAAGTATTACAAGAGCAAGTCGCTAGTCTATCGCCTGAAGCTGTAACGACAACATTAATTGATGAAGAGGGAGGCCATCAGTCATTATTGGTTGAGCAAGATTTCCCTGATGTTTGGAAGCGTGTTGGCCGAGTTCTAGATAGTAAAGGTTTTAAAGTTGAAGATCGCGATCGTTCTCGTGGTACCTATTTAGTTCACTACATCGATCCTCTCGTTGGAGCTCAGGAAGAAGAGGGTATGCTCAGTACACTCGCTTTTTGGCGTGATGATGTAGATAACACGCCAGAAGAGTTCTATAACATTAAATTAATTTCTGATGCAGAAGATACTAGAATCATTATCTTAGATGCTGAAGGCACTATAAGTGCTTCTGATACATCGAAACGTTTATTGAAATTATTGCAGGAACAGTTAAGTTAGTAATGCGATTTGCTTCTATCGGTAGCGGTAGTCGAGGAAATGCAACACTGATTTCACATAAAGAAACCACTCTGCTTGTTGATTGTGGTTTCTCTGCTCGTGAAACAGAGAAACGACTACAACGTTTGAAATTTGATGCAGGTGACTTATCAGCAATACTAGTCACACATGAGCATGCCGATCATATCAATGGTGTAAGAGTGCTTGCTCGTAAGTATCAAATCCCCGTTTATGCAACAGCTGGAACGGCAGCGGGTTTGCCCGTAGACACTAAAGATTTAGTTCGTGAAATCAGTTGTCATGAATCATTTAGTATCGCTGATATTGAGATCGAACCATTTCCTGTTCCCCATGATGCGAGAGAGCCTAGTCAGTTTGTCTTTTCAGATGGCAATCACCGCTTAGGCTTATTAACAGACCTTGGGATATCAACACCGATTATTGAACAAGCACTGACTTTATGTGATGCGCTATTATTAGAAGCTAATCATGATATGGAAATGCTCGACAATAGCGAGTATCCCGATCACCTTAAATATCGTGTATCTGGCAGGCTAGGACACTTAAATAATGTACAATCTGCCAAATTACTTGAAAAAATTGATACATCCCGCTTGCAACATATAGTTGCAATGCACTTGAGTGAAAAAAATAATTCACCCAATATTGTGGCACCTTTATTTGCTGAGGCGCTAAACTGCGATCAAAGTTGGATTGGGCTTGCTGAGCAAGACACAGGCTTTGATTGGCGAGAGATAACTAATCGTTAGAGATGGAATAATGGAAAAAAAACAAGAACTATTTGCCGGTAAAGCGAAGAGCATATTTGCAACTGATAATGAAGATTATGTCATCATGAGTTTTCGCGATGATACTTCAGCATTTGATGGTGAAAAAATTGAACAGTTAAGCCGTAAAGGTGAAGTTAATAATAAGTTCAATGCCTTTATTATGCAGCAGTTAGAAAGTGCCGGTGTGCCCACTCATTTTAAAGAACTGTTTAATGATACTGAATCTGTTGTCAATAATATGCAGATGATGCCTGTTGAATGTGTGGTACGAAATGTTGCTGCGGGTAGTTTAGTACGTCGCCTAGGTGTCGAAGATGGAATGGTATTAAACCCACCATTATTCGAGTTTTTCCTTAAAAATGATGAACTTCATGATCCTATGATCAATGAATTTCATATCGAAACTTTTGGCTGGGCTAAAGCTGAAGATGTTACTAAAATGAAAGAGTTAACGTTTAAAGTTAATACTGTTTTGACTAAGTTGTTTGCTGATGCAGGTATGATCTTAGTTGATTACAAACTTGAATTTGGCTTGTTCAAAGGTGAAGTTGTTTTGGGTGACGAGTTCAGTCCCGATGGCTGTCGCTTATGGGATGCTGAAACACGCAAAAAATTAGATAAAGATCGTTTCCGCCAAGGTCTTGGTGGTGTGATTGAAGCTTATGAAGAAGTGGCTCGCCGAATTGGTGTCACGCTTTAAGCAAGATTAATAGCTTAGCTTGAATATACAAATCCCCATCGTTATTATCAGCGATGGGGATTTTTTTTGGCTGAAGTGTAGTTATTATTAATAAATATGACCGCTATTAGTTTGTTTAATACTGCCATTGAGGTTGTTTGTCCGTATAATCAAACTCGTTTTAATGGTCTCATAATTGAGATAATAGGGAATTCGTGCAAACGAAGCTGTCCCCGCAACTGTATACGTGGAGTGAGTCACCTCAGTTTTTACTGATAGAGCCACTGAAGCTTAACTATAAGCTTTGGGAAGGTAGTGACAAGCAATGAAGCGTGAGCCAGAAGACCTGCCATTTTGACACTATAACTGATGGCCGGGGTGTGCAGTCGGGGCGGGTTTCCGCTTTTTAATGATGGATTAAATTGCTTTTAAATTAGCTGTTTGTCATTTCGTCACTCTATCCCACTAGGTCTGTCAGTATCTGTCTCTTATACACATCTGACGCTGCCGACGAT
>CAJXPP010000047.1 GCA_913058195.1 uncultured Gammaproteobacteria bacterium
GTAGATCGTCGGCAGCGTCAGATGTGTATAAGAGACAGATATCACCTACAACTGTTGGTGTTGTCTGCCCTGCTTGCAAGACACTCACTGCACCATCACTACCGATAGTCACATTTAGTGCATCTTGAGGAATAGTAATTGATGGTTCCAATGGATAGCCATTAGACATCACCATTTGGCCAGTAGAATCGACTTGGAATGTACCATCACGTGTATATGAAAGAGCACCGTCGGGCATCAATACTTGGAAAAATCCTCGACCATTGATGGCAATATCCAAAGCATTTTCTGTTTGCTGAATATTACCTTGAGTGTGGATTTTTTCAGTCGCTACTGTTCGAACACCAGTACCAATCAATAGACCTGAAGGTAACTGAGTATTTGCTGAAGACTGAGCACCTGGCTGGCGAATAGTTTGATAAAGCAAATCTTCAAATACAGCACGATCTTGTTTAAAACCTGTTGTATTCACATTCGCTAAGTTATTTGAAATAACTGACATCCGCGTTTGCTGGGCATCGAGTCCTGTTTTGGCAATCCATAATGCTTGATTCATGGCATAACCTCCTACATTAATTTGACGCGTTATTGCGTATTAATTAGCTAAATTGCAACAACCGTGCCGAAGCTGCGCTGTTATCATCTGCTGATTTCATCATTTTTACTTGCATTTCATACTTACGTTGCAACTCAATCATATTCACTAATGCACCCACGGCATTCACATTACTGCTTTCTAATGTGCCGGATGCCACTTTAATAGTTGAGTCTAATGGCGCATTACTTCCATCTTGTAGACGCATTAAACCATCTGAATCTTTAAATACATTACTCAGTTCTGGTTTAACTAATTTAATGCGATCTAACACAGTTAATTCGCTCGCAGCACTGCCAATAGTACGAACAGTGATTGTGCCATCAGTACCGATCTCAATTTTCTCAGAGGGCGGTATGGCAATCGGGCCACCTTCTCCCATTACTGCCAAACCTGTTCCTGTCACCAATTGACCTGATGCCGTAATTTGTAAATCACCTGCTCGGGTATAACCTTCTCGGCCATCTTTACCTTGAACAGCTATAAAGCCTTCACCTTGAATTGAGATATCAAGATCTCTGCCCGTTGATTGAATTGAACCTTGCTGATAGTCCGTTTGAGGTCGTTCACTCATAGAATAAACACGTGATGGAAGACCTTCACCAAATACAGGTTGACTACGAAACTGCTCAAAATCAGCCCGGAAGCCGGTTGTATTCACATTGGCCAAGTTATTACTATTAGAAGCTTGCGACAACATAGTTTGCTGAGCAGCATTCATCGAAATATAAAGCATGCGATCCATAGTAAGGTCTCCTAATTACGCTATCTATTCTTAACGAATATTAATAATAGTTTGCGTAATCGCATTATTGGTTTCAATCGCTTTAGAGTTGGCTTGGAAATTACGCTGTGCTGTAATTAACCCTACCAATTCTTTAGTCAAATCCACATTTGAATTTTCTAATGCACCAGCTTGAATCTGACCGAAGTTACCGGTACCCGCTTCACCGGCAATTACTGGGCCTGAATCAGTCGTTTCTTTCCATGCTGTGTTACCAGTCTTGTTCAGTGCTTGAGGGTTTGCAAAGCGTGCTAAGGCAAGCTTGCCAATTGGAACAGCTTGGCCGTTACTATAGGTGGCTCGAACTAAGCCATCTTCACTGACTTCAACACCTGTTAAACGACCAGTGGCAAAACCATTCACAGTTAAACCGCCAACACTAAAATTGCCTGAGTTTTGTGTCGAACCCACTAAGTCTAAAACAATAGTTTGATCCGCAGCACCACTTTTCAACTCAGTTCCTGCCGCTAAAGATAGCGATGTTTGTGAAGGCGTGACAAGTGTGCCGTCAGAATTAAAATTAATAATTTTTGATGCAGCCCCTCCCAACTTCACTAATTGATTAGGTGAAGTACCTACTGGAGTAGGTGTCGATGGTTGCTTAATATCATCTGCTGAGATATAAACATCCATCTGCCATTGATTATCGGTGTTTGCAGGCGTTGTGACTGCAGCATCTACTTTCTGATAATAGGTGGTAACAACATGCTCATTACCTAATGAATCAAATACTGTTGCTGATGTAGAATTCGTATAAGTCGAGGGATCAAAAGGATCAATAGCAAGTACGCCCCCAGCACCATCTGTCAATGCTGTTGCATTTGAAGGCAAGTTTGTTGAAATGCCTAATTCAGTTGTCGCTTCTGGAGCACCTTGAGATGCAGGTAGCTGTAAGGGACCAGCAGCATTTATACTTGTCGCTGAAATATTACCACTAGCATCAACAGGAAACGCCCGTAAGAAATTGCCTTGGCTATTCACAATATAACCATCTTTATTTACACCAAATGCACCAGCACGAGTATAAATAACCTCACCACTATCTAGTGTAGGTGCCATGGCAAAAAATCCTTCACCACTTAACGCTAAATCAAGACCATTATCTGTAAATTCAAGATTACCTTGGCTAAATTGCTGAGCAACATTATTCAGTACCACACCGCTACCAATCGCAGTCTTGCTTGACGTGCCAAATGCCGATACGGCAAATACATCACCAAATTCGGCTCGAGACTCCTTAAAGCCCGTAGTATTTACGTTCGCAATATTGTTTGATTTTACATTTAGATCGGCTGTTGCCGCATTCAACCCACTTAGTGCTGTACTAAAAGACATATCTCAGTCCCCCTTAAGTAATTTCTACTGCTTCGCTGAATGGTACAGATCCTATACCACCCAAATTCATAATTAACCCTTGGCTTCCAACGCCAACAATTACACTTTCTACTTTAGCGACTGTCCCAGTTGCAAAAGCAGTATTATCACCATCAATAGTGCCGCTTGCCTTAAATTGGTAGACACCAGGAGTCAGTGCCTCACCATTGTCATCAAAGCCATCCCATGTGAAATCTGTATATCCAGTGGCTCCGCCCATTTCAATAGTTCTCACTTGAACACCTGCTTCGTTATAGATTGCAACTTTCAAATCAGTTACCGTTTCGGCGACATTAATTTGCCCTTTCATACCCTCTTCAGCAGTCATTATTCCAATTGAAGACGGTACCAAGACCGAGCGACCTACTAATGAAGAGCCCTGTAATGCCTGATCAGACTGCATCGAGGTTGCAAAACCATCAAATGATTTCTGTAAATCACCAATACCACTAACAGTACCAAATGCAGCTATCTGTCCTAAAAACTCACCACTTTCCATTGGTTTCAATGGGTCTTGATTCTTTAATTGCGTTGTCATTAGTGACATAAAGTCTTCTAACGCTAATGAGCCAGCATTCTCTTCTTCTTTTTGATTAGCACCTTTATTTAAAAAGGCATATGTACCTTCGGTATCAATTCCACTAATTGCCATAACGTATCTCCTTATTTACCTAATTGCAGTGTTTGAAGCAGTAATTGCTTAGAGGTATTGGCTATTTCTACATTGTTTTGATAAGAACGAGAGGCTGACATCATATTAGCCATCTCTGACATTGGATCCACATTTGAATGGAACACATAGCCTTCTTCATTAGCCAAAGGATGACTAGGGTTGTATTCTTGCCGTACTGGCGCCTGACTTTCGACAATCCCATTAACTTGGACACTGCCTTTTTTATAACCTTGCTCCGCATCATTTAATACAGCCGAAAAAACAGGACTTCGTGTGCGATAGACTTGATCAACGCTACTACTAACACTATCGGAATTCGCTAAATTACTTGCTGTTGTATTAAGACGCAATGACTGTGCACTCATCCCACTTCCAGCAATATCCAACACATTAAATAAAGACATTAGGCTTACTCCCCTTTTATTGCCGTCAACAGACCTTTAAATTTTCCACCTAGGAAATTTAAACTAGCCTGATATTGAACAGAGTTCTGCATAAACTGTGCCTGTTCAATTTGCTCATCAACTGTATTGCCATCTAGTGAATCTTGCATTGTCGTGCGAAACTGCACTGCAGGTGAAGAAAACTGACTGCCGGATGATTGAATATGGTTGGCGTGAGAAGTTTGCATTCCTGATGACTGACTTCTTGTCGCCATTTTCATGGCGGACTGAAAATCAATATCACGCGCTTTATAATTAGGCGTATCTGTATTTGCTAAATTTGACGCCAATAGTTCGGCACGTTGAGATTTTACTCTCAATGCATCAGCATGAATTCCTAGGGCCGAATCGAAGTTTATCGACATAATCTGCTCCAACTTTAATTTTTCTTGCTTAAGTTAGAGCATTAAATATGCCAGTAATTTTAAATCGTTATTTTACAATGAGTTATATGGTCTCAGTTCTTTCCGTCAAAAAAATAACGGCAATAAGCTGCCGACATAATTTGATAATAGTTAATTCATGATCCATACCATCTTCCACAAAAAAAACCGACATCAATTTCTTGATGCCGGTTTTTTAGTTTGCCATTAAATGTATAAAATCTATTTCAATAGCATATACATTTTCCTTAAATACTTAAGGTGTAGTGCGCTTACTGAACAATAACAAAGTCAACACGACGGTTTGCTGCACGACCACTTTCAGTGTCGTTATTTGCAACTGGACTTGTTTCACCCATACCTACTGCTGTTAATTTTGCAGCATCCACGCCCTCAGCAACCAAGTAACTAACTACTGATTGTGCACGTTTCAATGATAATGCTTGGTTATACTGCTCAGAACCTTTGCTGTCTGTGTGTCCTTCAACACTTACAGCAATTGCACCACCTAAGTTTTTAACAACGTTAATACCTTCAGCAAGAATAGCTTTCGCATCACCAGTTAAATTTGCACTGTTAAAGTCGAAGTTAACACCTGACATAGAGAATACTTTCTCACCAGGAAGTGGGCAGCCAATTTCATCAACGATTGTGCCTAAAGGAGTTGCTGGGCATTGATCATTATAATCTTCAACGCCGTCTCTATCTGTATCTAGAGGACAACCAACACGATCAACTTCTACGCCTGCTGGTGTATCTGCACATAAATCTACACCATCAACAACACCATCAGCATCAGAGTCAAATGCACAACCTTGCGCATCTAATAATGCGCCAGCAGGTGGAACATCAGCACAAACTGCTGGAGCTTCCATAACAGGCTTCGCTTCTTGTTCGTCAGCAGAACATAAAACCAACCCTAATAAACCACCAACGATAGCGCCGCCAACTACAGCATCAGAGCTATCACCATCATCGATTGCACTGATTGCAGCACCGGAAACTAACGCTCCTAATGTTGCACATAAAAGTGGGTTTTGTGATGTTCTCTGATTAGGGCCAGCACAACCGGCCAATAATGATACAGACAGAGCGACTGCGGCTAACTTCACTGATGTTTTCATTTTAAATTCCTATTAAAATTATAATAACTGATTCAATGATTAAATCTCGCCTAAGGCTATAATAATCATTAACTGAGGCCATATTAATTGTAAATGGAGAATAAGTCTAATTTCTCCCTTATTTTTCAAGGCCTAATACATATGTCCTGACTTATCTTCGTCAGGTTTTATCGCTAAATCTTCCATTGAACTCGCTATTATTTCACCCTCTTTAGGCTTCAATTTAATCTTCAAACGCACCTCATTCTCAGAGTCTGCATTTTTCAGTGCGTCTTCATAAGTAATTTCACCTGCTATATATAAATCATAAATTGCCTGATCGAAGGTCTGCATACCCAGTTCACGAGAACGCGTCATAATTTCTTTAATAGCAGGCACATCTCCCTTTTCTATTAAGTCAGCAACTAAAGGCGTATTGATTAAAATTTCAACGGCGGCACATCTACCCGTACCATCTTTTTTCGGTATTAAGCGCTGGGCTACTACCGCTTTTAAATTGAGAGATAAATCTAACAGTAATTGTTTATGTCTCTCTTCAGGGAAAAAGTTGATAATTCGGTCCATTGCTTGATTTGAATTATTCGCGTGCAAAGTCGATAAGCAAAGATGACCCGTCTCAGCAAATACAATTCCGTAATCCATTGTCTCACGAGCTCTAATTTCACCAATCATAATCACGTCAGGAGCTTGACGTAATGAGTTTTTCAAAGCAACACCATAGGATTCAGTATCAATTCCTACTTCTCGTTGAGTAATGACACAGCCTGCATGTTTATGGTCAAACTCAATTGGATCCTCAATTGTCAAAATATGACCCGTACTATTATTATTCCGATAGCCAATCATAGCCGCGAGAGAGGTTGATTTACCAGAACCTGTTGCACCAACAAAGATAATCAAACCTCGCTTAGTCATCGCTAATTCTTTAACGACTTCAGGCAGATTTAACTCGTCAAAAGTAGGGATTTCATCTTTTATTCGACGAAGCACCATGGCTATTTTATTACGCTGATAAAGCGCACTAACCCGAAAACGTCCAGCACCCATCGCACTGATAGAATAGTTACATTCTTTATCTCGCTCAAAAGACTTCTTCTGAGAATCATTCATGGTACTAATGACTAAATCGCGCGCCTCATCATCAGATAAAATATCTTGTGATAAGGTTGCTAATCGGCCATTAACTTTTAAACTAGCAGGACGACCTGCAGTAATAAATATATCTGAAGCATCATGTTTTACAGCTGCTTTCAATATGGTTACAACATCCATAACACACTCCTATTGGAATAAATTTTTCTCTATTGCCCGAGGTAATGCTTCAGCCTTGGTCACTTTTTGTTTACGTACCAACTCTTGCATGCATTGATCTAATGTCTGCATGCCAACGGCTCCGCCTGTTTGAATCGCTGAGTACATTTGCGGCACTTTATCTTCACGAATTAAGTTTCGAATAGCAGGGGTACCGATCATGATTTCATGAGCTGCAACTCGCCCTCCGCCGACTTTTTTCATTAATGTTTGTGAAATTACGGCACGTAATGATTCAGAGAGCATTGACCTAACCATACTTTTTTCTGCTGCTGGGAATACATCGACAATACGATCAATAGTTTTCGCCGCTGAGGAAGTATGTAATGTTCCAAACACTAAATGGCCTGTTTCTGCAGCTGTAAGCGCTAGACGAATAGTTTCCAAATCACGTAACTCACCTACTAAAATAATGTCAGGATCTTGTCGCAGAGCTGATCGCAGCGCTTCACTAAACCCTAAGGTATCACGATGCACCTCACGCTGATTAACTAAGCATTTCTTACTTTTATGTACAAATTCAATTGGATCTTCAATGGTTAGAATATGCTCATTATCCTGATCGTTTTTATAATCGACCATTGCAGCCAAAGTCGTTGATTTACCTGACCCCGTTGGTCCAGTCACTA
The DNA here is from genome assembly GCA_913058195.1 of uncultured Gammaproteobacteria bacterium. Lineage (GTDB taxonomy): Bacteria > Pseudomonadota > Gammaproteobacteria > Nitrosococcales > Methylophagaceae. Next base: position 7,317 of record CAJXPP010000047.1, read on the forward strand.
ACACTATACCTTTTGGATTATCTGCAATTTGTTTAAAAATATCCGGAGCACCTAAGGCTTCTAAACTCAGCACTTCAGAGGGGATAGTCCTAAATACAGCGCCAGCACCACGATTTTGATTAAAAGCATTAACACGAAACCGAGCTAAATTTGGAATTTCAAATGAGAAGTCAGTCTCAAGGAATTCTTCAAAATCCTTACGTTGCTTATCATTCATGATGTCATACACCATCTCAAAGACTTCTTTATGCTCCATCGACGGCAAGTTGATACGCTTGATATCTCCATCAACCCGAATCATCGGGGGTTCTCCAGCCGATATATGCAAATCAGATGCGCCATTTTTTGCACTAAAGGTAAGTAATTCAGTAATATCCATCCACGTTCCTTAATTTATAATTTAAGTAAGTCCGTCAACTTCACATTTGAAGTAATAATGTAAAGGTAGCGCGGACACAACAGGCTTGCAACATGACAAAGATAAAAACTCAACTTTCAGCCATTTCAAACACCATAAAGGAAGCTGAAAAACAGGCTAATAAACCCGCTAATTCAGTACGGTTACTCGCTGTTAGCAAAACAAAACCGGCAGCACTTATTCGCAGCTCATTTGAAGCTGGACAGCATTGTTTTGGCGAGAATTATCTGCAAGAAGCGCTGACTAAAATAGCCGCTTTGTCTGACTTAAATATTGAATGGCATTTTATCGGCCCTATTCAGTCTAATAAAACCAAAGATATAGCAACACATTTTGATTGGGTTCAAAGTGTTGATCGTTTAAAAATTGCGCAACGCTTATCAAATCAACGCCCGACCAATTTAAATAAATTAAATGTATGTATCCAGGTCAATATTGATAATGAAGCAAGTAAATCAGGGATTGCCCCTGATGAGATTATTGACTTTGCTCACCAACTAGCACTCTTTGATAATATACTGCTTCGAGGTCTAATGATTATTCCTGTTAAAACCAATGATACTGAGCTACAACGTCAGTCATTTATTCGCGCGAAAAAACTCTTTACTGAGTTGAGTGCAATTTATCCTTCTGTTGACACCCTTTCGATGGGTATGACCGCCGATATGGCTATAGCCATTCGTGAAGGTAGTACCATGGTCCGTATTGGCACTGCACTTTTCGGCCAAAGAGATTCCGTGCAAAAGCAATAACACGTAAACTAGTATTGTTTATCTATTTTAATGGAACCGTAAAATAATGAAAGACTGTAAAATAACGTTTATTGGCGGCGGCAATATGGCACGAAGCCTTATCGGTGGTTTAATCGAAGATGGTTTCAATCCTCAACATATCCACGTATCCGATCCGGAACCACAGTGCTTACACTCTCTTTCAAGTGCTTATTCCACTATCCAAACTCACAGCGATAATCTCACTGCTGCACAAGACTGTGATGTATTAATTTTAGCTGTCAAACCTCAACAACTACAGTCAGTCATAAAACAGTTATCTCCTGACTGGCAAGAAAATAGATTACTTATCTCTATTGCAGCAGGCATCAAAATTGACGATATGGCTCGCTGGTTAGACTTTGATGATGCAGCCATTGTACGCTCAATGCCAAACACACCATCTTTAGTACAAGCTGGTGCTGCAGCATTATGTGCTAACAAAGCCGTGACGAAACAACAACATGAATTAGCAGAATCGATTTTGCGAGCTGTCGGCCTTGCAATATGGATTGATGATGAAGAAAAAATGGATGCGGTTACTGCACTGTCAGGTAGTGGGCCTGCTTATTTTTTCCTTGTAATGGAAGCGATGGAGTTTGCAGCGAAAGAAATGGGCTTAGAAGCTGAAACCGCTCGTCTTCTTTGCCTGCAGACAGCATTTGGCGCTGCTAAAATGGCATTAGAAAGTGATGAATCTACAGCCACTTTACGTGAGCAGGTGACCTCTCCAGGCGGTACAACAGAACGTGCATTACACGAATTAGATGATGGCGGTCTTCGTGGACTGTTTGAAAACGCCCTTATTGCTGCTGCCTTACGTTCTCGTGAACTAGCCAATCAATTAGGTGACGACAATGCCTAATGGCTATTTAACCCAACCAGCCCTATTTTTAATAGACATTCTATTTGGAATATATATGGCTATTGTTGCTTTGCGAATTATTATGCAATGGGCACAATGGGAATATCATAACCCGCTTGTTCAAATAATTATTAAGGTCACCCAAACCCCTGTAAAGTTCTTACGCCAGTTTATTCCAGCATGGGGTAAGTGGGATATGGCGACCATAGTATTACTCTTAGTTATTGCCTCCATTAAAATAATGCTTATTAGTATGTTTAATCCTATTTCACTCAATTTCATCACGCTGTTTCAACTAACACTTGCTGATATTTTCTCGCTATTTATCACCCTCTTTTCAGCGAGTATTATCATTCAAGTAATCTTAAGTTGGGTTCAGCCTCATAATAGCTATAACCCAATTACGCCATTAATTAGCAGCATGAATAAGCCACTTTTAAGGCCTATTCGCCAACTATTACCTGATATGGCTGGGCTTGATTTATCGCCATTAGTCGCCTTACTCGGATTACAGTTATTTTCAATGCTGGTTTTGCCATTGCTAACCGCTCAGTTCTAAGCTGATTTTTTTATTGTGAATAACATATAATAGCGTCGTAATAATTAAGGAAGTTCAAAGCAGATGCCAGAAACTATACCAGCTGATTCTGTCGGTTTGGTGACACCTATAACGCTTCATATTGATTCGCCACTATTGCTAGATTGTGGGCGCAGTTTGCCAAGTTACAATCTAATTTATGAGACCTATGGCGAGCTCAATAGTGATGCCTCAAATGCAGTGTTGATATGCCATGCACTATCAGGTGATCACCATGCTGCTGGCTACCACAGCATGGAAGATAAAAAGCCAGGTTGGTGGGATTCAGCCATCGGCCCAGATAAAGCAATTGATACTAATCATCTATTTGTTGTTTCCATGAATAATTTGGGCGGCTGTAAAGGATCGACGGGCCCAACCAGTATTAACCCTGAAACAGGAAAACGTTACGGTCCTGATTTTCCTATTGTCACAGTGCCTGACTGGGTGAATAGCCAAGCTGTATTAGCAGATGAATTAAATATACAACAATGGGCTGCTGTAGTTGGTGGCAGCCTTGGTGCCATGCAAGCTATGCAGTGGGCTATTAGCCTACCTGACCGCATAAAACACGCTTTAATTATTGCTTCAGCACCAAAGCTATCTGCACAAAACATTGCCTTTAATGAAGTTGCTCGTACGGCAATAAAATCCGATCCAAACTTTCATGAAGGTTATTATTCTGAGCATGACACCCTACCTCGACAAGGTTTAGGCTTAGCAAGAATGTTGGGTCATATTACCTATTTATCTGATGAAGCTATGGGTGCTAAGTTTGGTCGTGAATTACGTAATGAAACGCTTAACTATGATTATGGAGTCGAATTCCAAATAGAAAGTTATCTTCGTTATCAAAGTATTAACTTTGTCGAACGCTTTGATGCTAACACCTATTTATTAATGACTAAAGCACTTGATTACTTTGATCCCGCCAAAGAATTTAATGATGATCTTGCTGCCACTGTTGCATCAATCGAAGCGAAAAGCTTAGTTATCTCATTTACCAGTGACTGGCGTTTTTCGCCTGAACGCTCCCAAGAAATAGTTGATGCCTTACTAAGTGCAGGCAAAGAGGTGACTTATGCTGAAATCGAAGCTAACCAAGGCCACGATGCCTTTTTAATGCCTATTCCACGCTATATTGAAATTATGACAATCTATATGAAGCAAGTCATTGCTGACAGTGAGCTATCATGACATTACGCCTCGACTTACAAATAATCAGCGATTGGATCCCGGATAATTCTCGTGTACTCGACTTGGGTTGTGATAATGGCACACTATTACATCACCTCCAGCAACGTGGAATAACAGGTTACGGGCTCGAAATTGATAACAGTAAATTTGCTGACTGCATACAATCGGGTGTTAATGTAATTCAAGCCGATCTTGATCAAGGCTTACCGCAGTTTGCAGATCAAAGTTTTGACTACGTCATCTTATCGCAAACCCTGCAAGCCGTTAAACGCCCCGATTTTCTACTTGAAGAAATTG
>CAJXPP010000048.1 GCA_913058195.1 uncultured Gammaproteobacteria bacterium
ATCTACACAGAGTAGATCGTCGGCAGCGTCAGATGTGTATAAGAGACAGATTCTACATCGTTGGCTTCACCTATCCTCACAACAAATAAGTATAGCAGAGCAACAATTCAGCCAGCACGGGAAGTGGCTCCTACTTTTTGCATGGGTTCCTATCATCGGTGATCCACTAACGTTTATTGCAGGTTTGTTTAAAGTTAATTTTATATTATTTTTAGTTCTTGTCACGCTTGGGAAACTTGCTCGTTATTGGATTATTGTTCAAGCTATTTTAGCGAGTCAGAACTAAATAAAACTAAAGGTATTATTTTAATAAATACCTCTGTTAACCACTGCCGGCATCAAGTGTTCGGTACAGTCTCGATTTTGATTGATGTTAGTTTTCAGGTGTCCACAAAGGCTCAGTAGGTTTTCGACCTTAGTGACAATGTATTTTTTTTTGGTAAATGTAACTAGTTTTGATGTTTTTCAATTTTCTTCGTTTTTATTTATTGCTCCATGCTTTATTTGGACGCCATGTTTTAACCCATTTAGGGATGGCTTTCGCAGGCATAGGGCGGGCGATACCGTATCCTTGTGCCAAAGTACAGCCCAGCAACAGCAGTTTTTCACCATGAGCAATTGTTTCTACACCTTCAGAAATTACTTTACGATCGAAAGCAGCTGCAAGCCCAATAATCCCTTGAATGATTGCAAGGTCATCTGGGTCTTCCAGCATATCTCTAACAAAGCTTTGGTCGATTTTAAGGAGTCCTGCAGGTAACTGTTTAAGGTAAGCAAGAGAAGAATAACCAGTTCCGAAGTCATCAAGCGCGAAATCTATGCCTAGCTCTTTACAAACATCTATTACAATCGACACTTCTGCAATATCTTCGAGAGCACTGGTCTCTAAAATTTCGAGCTCTAAATTATGTGGTTTGGTATTAGGAAACTGGCTGAGAAGAATTTCCAGCCGCTGAGTAAAATCTGGTTGCTGTAATTGAAATGCACTAATATTGACACTAATAGGCATGTCGAGTCCCGCTAAACGCCAACATTCCATTTGGTTTAGTGCCGTAGATAGAACCCATTCACCAACTTTTGTGCTTAGAGGATGATCTTCTATTACCGATAAAAATGCTGCTGGAGGTAATAAGCCCCTTTCGGTATGCTGCCAACGAATAAGCGCCTCAACCCCAATAACCTGACCTGTTCGCATATTAACTTTGGGTTGATAAAACAATATGAATTCATTGTTATCAAGCGCACGTTGAATATCACCTAACTCCTCACGTTCGGCTTTAACTGCAATATCTTGAGCAACATCAAATAAATGAATACAATTTTTACCTGCTTGTTTTGCAAGGTACATCGCGTGATCTGCATGCCTCAACAATTGATCGGCATCAACACCATCTTGAGGATAAATAGTAACGCCTATACTTGCAGAGACTTGTACCGTCTTATCATCGAAAATCATCCGCTCAGATGCTGCTTCTAGCAAACGTTTTATCAAAGGCTCACCATCAGCTGGCGATACTAAGTCTGTCAGCACTGCAACAAATTCATCGCCACCGATACGCGCTAAGCTATCCTCTTGGCGCAGTGCCTCTTTCATTTTTGATGCGATATGAATTAGTAAGTTATCACCTACTGTGTGACCATAAGTATCATTAATTTCTTTAAAGCCATCCAAATCAAGAAAAGCCACCGCCATTGCTTTTCCGTGCCTTTGGCTACGAATCATGGCTTGTTGCATACGGTCGGCAAGTAAACTACGATTGGGCAATTTGGTCAGAGCATCATAGTGGGCGATATGTTCCAAGTCTATGTTCGATTGCTTTAATTCCCGGTTTATATTTTCAAGTTTACGTTGAGTGTTTTTTTGATCCGTAATATCTTGGAAGATACCAACTAACTTCACCGCTTTACCACCTTCTTGGGTAACGGTACAGGTGGTACGAATATCAATCTTACGACCTTGTGTGGTAAAGGTTTTGAGCTCCAGATCGTAGCCTTTACATTCATTTATTGCTGCATCAAGAGCTTGAGAAATTATCTCGCGTGAATCCGGTAAGAAATAGCTTACCCCAGCATCCACCGTAGGGTTAAACTTCTCAGGAGAAGTATCATGCAAGCGATAGGTCTCATCAGTCCAAAATAAATCCCCTGTAATGATATTGAGTTCCCACCCACCCACCTTGGCAATCTGTTGTGATTGATCCAGTAATTGACTCGTCGTTAGCAATGCCTGTTCACTCACTTTCCGATCAGTAATATCAGTATTACTACCAAACCATTCGGTAACTTGGCCGTTACTGTCAAACTCAGCAAGTGCTTGACCAATATGCCAACGATACACACCATCTGCACCTTTAAGTCGAAAATCAACTTTATATGGCTCACCTGTTTGTATCGCATGAGTCCATTTCTGTATCACGGCTGGAAGATCACCGGGATGAATGAGTGTCTGCCAGCCAGTACCTATAATTTCCTCTGCTGATACAGAAAAATACTCAGTAACACGCTTATTGACATAGGTTAGCGCACCGGTAGGATCAGCAACCCATAACTGCTGCGGGATCGCCTCGCAGAGTTTTCTGAAATGGTTCCCGTTATTTTTCAAGGTACTTTTTATCTGATTCTTTCATTTTAAGATTTGGTAAAGCTTCAATATTTTCATTACCTTCCTTTATAAAGGTAGAGCCGCTTACGCTACCTCTTCAAGTTTTAAAATAATCAATAACACAAAGTGCACAGCCACGTTTATTAATACGTCCTTTTACCTTGGTAAGCTGCTAGTAAAGTAAACTGTAACATTTATGTGTATATGTAAGTTAGTCCTGAGAATCAAATTTAAGTTATTAGCTAATCGGTCAGCTAATTCTTGTTTTCCAAAAATAAGGGCATAGATTGAACCACTTACCGTCTTCTAAACAATGGTTTAGGCTCTTTAATAGAGTTCGCATACTGGATACTAATACCTGAGAGGCCTTTAATTGCTTGAGCTGGATCCTTATCCTCTCTAATAGAGAAGCTAGTAAATCCACAGCTATACATATGGCTTAATTGATCTCGTAATACATCCCCTTGGGCACGAAGCTCACCTTTCCAAGCTAGGTGACGCCTTAGCTCAACAGCTTGTGTGTAAGCTCTACCATCAGTGAATTTAGGGAATTCTAGAACAATAAGTTCTATTGAATTTAACCAAGGCTTTAACTGTGTAACATCGGTATCATTATTAATGCTAATAGCGGTTATTCTGCCAAACAACTCGCTTGAGTTATTTTCTAACACACGTTCGACTGGCACGATTGTTATTGCAAAATCAATATCCTCTTCTGTTGATAATAATGATGTTTCACACGTTTCATCTTCTAACAGCACTTGCCATTTATCATTTTCAATAATGGTCGCTTCTAAGTTAACAACGCTAATAATATTGTTCATCTTGTAGTCTCTTTGTTGTCATAAACACCTTGTTTGAAGGGTGTTAAGCCAATCCGACTTACCGTGTCACTAAAGCTCTCTTCTGCTTCTCGATAATTAACATACACCTTGGTTAGTTTGTCAATAACATCGGGAATAGATTTAGCTTCAAAGGAAGGGCCAATCACTTTGCCTATTTGTGCCTCTTTACCTTGCCTTCCACCGATGGTTACTTGATACCATTCACTGCCATTTTTATCGACGCCTAAAATACCAATATTGCCAATATGATGATGGGCACAAGCATTCATGCAGCCTGAAATATTCAAACTAAGTGTTCCTAGATCGTGCAGATAGTCTAAATCATCAAATTTTTTCTGTATTGCTGCTGCAACGGGTATTGATTTCGCATTAGCTAATGAACAAAAGTCCCCCCCGGGACAAGTAATCATATCGGTTAATAATCCAATTGTTGGTGCCGCTAATTGCTGCCGTCTCAATTGCAACCAAAGATCAGACACTTTGTTTTTGCTCACTTCTGGCAATACTAGGTTTTGTTCATGAGTAACACGAATTTCACCAGAGCCAAATTCTTGTGCTAGCTCAGCTACATGATGCATTTGTGTCGATGACATATCACCCGGAGGATTATCTGACCCAGCTTTAGTTGATATAAGTATAGCGAGATAATCATTGTTTTTATGTTGATGGGTATTTCGTTGTGCCCATTTTGAAAAGTCGGCATTTTCAGCTAATTTTTGCAAATACTCACCAGTATCATTCTCGATTAAATCTTGTCCTATAAAGCCTGAGGAAACACGATTATATTCTTCAATCGTTAGTTCAGTTAGCCCCAATTTAACCTGTTTCCATTCTTTATCAACTTCTTCTGAAAAAGCGACTATTCCCAGTGTTTTTACCAATATTTTAATACGAGATTTATATTTATTATCACGCCGTCCATGTCGATTATAAACACGTAATACTGACTCTAAATACGAGAGGAGATGTTGCCACGGTAGATCTTGTTTGAGCATTTTACTGATGATGGGTGTACGACCTAACCCACCACCAACCATTACTTTAACAAGTAACTCATCGTTCCCACTCTCTTTATACAAATAAAGCCCAATATCATGGCTACGAACAGCAGCGCGATCTTCTTGTGTACTTGAAACAGCAATTTTAAACTTACGTGGTAAGAACAAAAACTCAGGGTTAATAGTTGACCATTGACGTAATATCTCGGCAATAGGTCTTGGGTCAACCACTTCATCGGCCGATACACCTGCAAATGCTTCAGTGGTTACATTGCGAATACAATTGCCTGAAGTTTGAATAGCATGCATATTCACTTCTGCTAAGCGAGCTAAAATAGTGGGGACACGCTCAAGTTCCACCCAATTAAATTGAATGTTCTGCCTCGTCGTAAAATGGCCATAGCCTTTATCAAATTCATCGGCAATATCTGCCAAGGTACTCAGTTGCACGGATGATAATGTTCCATACGGAATCGCGACTCGCAGCATATAGGCATGCTTTTGTAGATAGAGACCATTTTGCAATCGCAGAGGTAGAAATTCTTCTTCACTTAATTCACCACTTAACCGTCGGTCTACTTGATCGGAAAACTGGTTTACTCGCTCCATAACAAGTGATTTATCATAATCATCATATTGATACATAGCCCACCCCTTTTTTAAGTTTTATTTACTAATGAAAATAGCGGTATATTCAGTTCTAATACTGCTATGATTTATATCAGTAGCAATAAATATAAACTCTTGAATTGCTGGGGGATTACTTGCTGATACATCCACTCTGACTAATACATTGATAGGAATTATTTTTCCCGGTTCAACAGTGATCATCTTTTCGATACCACTGACAGTGGCATGTTCTAAACCTAAGATAGAATATTGTATTTCTAAGGTGTTTTTGGTTTTGTTTAGCAGTTTCAATATATATTTATTTTGAATTTCACCATTACTCATTTTGACAAATAATGGTTGTCGTTCATGAATCACCTTAAATTCTGTTGGTGGTAAATTGCCAAAACCATAAGCAATTCCTGCAACTGATAGCAGCATAATTAAGCTATAAACAATCACACGTGGACGTTTTAAAAACTGTACCGGTTCAACATTTTTATACAGTTCTTTATAGGATGCATAACGAATTAAACCACGAGGTTGGTCAACTTTATCCATAATACTGTCGCAGGCATCAATACATAAACCGCAGGTTATGCAGCCTTCCTGTTGGCCTTTTCTGATGTCAATTCCTGTTGGGCATACGGCAACACAAACATTGCAGTCAATACACGCACCTTTTTCTTCGATTGGTTGATTGCTTAATTTTGTTCGTGGTTCACCACGACTGGCATCATAGGCAGGCAACATCGTGTCTTGGTCATACATAACACCCTGTAATCGTGCATATGGGCATAGCCAAAAACAGACTTGCTCACGCATAAAGCCTGCAAACCAATAAGTGAAAAAGGTAAAGGTAGCAATTGCAATCCAAGCTGGCTTGGGTGCTGTAAAGCTAACAATTCGATCCCATAGTTCGAATGCATCCATAAACCACGCTGAAAAAGAGATGCCTGTTAATACTGCGATACTTAGCCATAAGACGTGTTTAATTAGCTTTCTTATCACCTTATTTGAAGACCAAGGCGCTGTGTTGAACTTGTGTTTACGTGAGGGTGAGTTGCCTTCCAATTTTCCTTCTATAAATGTAAATGCATCTGTCCAAACAGTTTGAAAACAAAAGTAACCACAAAATACCCGCCCTGCTACGCCAGTAACAGCTGCAAGTAAAATAGCAAAAAATAATAGAGTAAGTGACAACACCCATATATCTTGTGGAAATAACGTTGTGCTAAAAAAATGAAACTGCTGATTAGGAAGATCAAGTAATACTGCTTGATGATTATCCCAACGAAAATATGGGAAAATAAAATAAATTAACCACACTGACATGCCCCCATTTTTTAGGGTTCTAAACTTTCCTTTCATACGTCGAGCGGTAACGTTTTCCCCTTCTCCTGTGTGTACACTCCACTCAGAAAGTGAGTCATAAAGTTCTTCTTTTACTGGAATATCGGCGAGCTTGGTCATCACAGCTTCTCCTGTGCTTAATTTTTATAGTTTAATTAGAGGGTGTTTTACTATTTTAGATAATAGATTTAGTCCGCCGTCGCGGCGTTGATAATACGTCTGCAAGTAAGTTAAGTGCTGTTTTCAAAGAGTCATGATCGGTTGATACGCCTAATGACACCCGCACAGCTTGGCTTCGACACCGTTCAGTTACAAAGGCTGTTGATGGCACAATTGACACACCTATTCGTTCCGCTTGCTCGGAAAAGTCGAGTGCACTCATTCTTTTTGGCAATGGCAACCAAAGGTGAGGCCCAGCTGGATTAGTTTTCATGTCATATTGGTTAAAAATAGCAGCAGCAAGTTGTTGTCTAGCAATATTTTCAGCTTTGATTGCCAAGGTTATTTCAGTGATTCGCCCCGTTTTAATCCAATGCGAGACCACAGCAGTCATCAGTGGTGGTGCCATTAAGCTACTGACACGCACTTCTTCTGCCAGAGATAATGCATCATCCACATTTGGAGCAACAACATAAGCCACACGCAAAGCAGGCGATATACATTTAGATAAGGTAGCAATATGCCATGTTTGTTCATGACATAAGCTATAGAGTGATGGCAAGGGTTTATCTATAAAACTAGCATAAGGATCATCTTCAATAATCGTTAAACCATATTGTTTGCAAATAGTAGCCAGTTTGCCTCTTCGACTGGCTGATAATGTGGCGGTAGTTGGATTATCAATATTCGGTATCAAATATACGATATCAACTGTATGCCGTTCACACAGCCTTGCTAAACTTTCTGGAATGATACCCTCTTCATCCATTTCAATACCAAACACGTCAAACTGTAATTGATCGGCAATGGCTCTTAAACCAGGATAGGAAAAATCGGGCGCAGCAATGGATTTTTTAGCTACTGATTTCAAATGACTCAATATTGAAAACAAAGCACTGTGAGCACCACTGGCAATTAAAATTTTATCTGGATTAATATCGGCTATTTTATTATCCAACCACTTTGAAGCCATAAACCGATCTTGAGGATTGCCAGCAGTTTCTTGATAATTGAGCTGATCAATCGGTGAATCGCTTTCAGCACAAATCGCTTGCAGAGCTAATGCTATTTCATTTTCGATTCTCCAACCCGCTGGGTTTGGAGGATTATTCATACTCAAATCAAGCGGCTTCCCGTCGGAGAGTTTTAGTGAGTTGTAGTGTGAGAATGTAGTCAGTGCGACAAAAGAACCACTGCCTCTCTGCGTTTCAATCAAACCTCGTTTTGTTGCTTCATTAATTGCACGAGTCACCGTAGTGAGGTCAATATCTAAGCTTTCGGCAATACTACGCTGGGCAGGTAGTTTATCCCCAGGTTTAATCAATCGTTGTTTGATATCTTCTTCAATAGCATCAACTACACCGATGTATTTAACACGTGATGCTTTCTCAATTCTTGGTGACCATACTTTCATGTATATTGCCTTTAAAAACATACAATTTAGCAATACAGTAAGTTATTATTATTTTGTAGGCAATAAAAACATACAAAATTATAATAATGCACAAATTGTATGGTTAACGGTTCCCTTATCTACATACAAAGCACTTAAATTTAATATAAAAATTACATAATGAAATTTTCATTGCGCAAATATATCAATGGGAGAAGAAATCATAATCATTGGCTGGTAGCGTTTTAAAAAATAAACCATGCAGCAACGAGCCAAAGTAGGCCTTTAGCTAAGAAAAATACAAAAGCTGCACTGCCCATATTCTGTACAAACCTCTTATTGATTGCTATAGACGGAAGCTGTTTTCTTAGTTGCATCTTATTTATCCTTATCTTTAAGAGTAACTCATTACACAGGCAATAAATTCCTATGAATGGGTAAAGAATAAAGCAGCATGATATATATGTGAAATCGTTTTATTTTACAATTACAATAGGTTTGCCCTATTAGAATATTGTTAATTATTTGAGATAATCATGAACCTAAGAGATCTTCACTACATTGTCACTGTTGCTGAAACTCAGCATTTTGGTCACGCTGCTGAGAAATGTTTTGTTAGCCAGCCAACCTTAAGTGGTCAAATAAAAAAAGTCGAACAGGAATTAGGTATATCTCTATTTGAGAGAAGCAAAAGATCGGTACAAACCACGCCCATTGGCAAATTAATTGTCAAGCAAGCTCAACAGGTGTTAGAGCAAGCTAACGTAATCAGTCAGCTGGCTCTAAATCATCAAGATGAACTTACTGGTCCTTTACGGATGGGGGTTATCCCAACCTTAAGTCCTTATCTACTACCGTTGATTTTAAAACCATTGCATCAGCAGTTTCCCCAGATGAAACCAATATTATCTGAGGAAATAACAGATATCCTTTTAGAACGTCTGAGTAATCACGAAATTGATGCTGCGTTATTAGCCTCGGATGTCGACAGTCCAGAGTATGAAAGCATCAAGTTATTTGATGAAAATTTTTGGCTTGTACACCATATCAGTCATCCTTTTAGTGATAAAGATAAGATACAGTTATCAGATCTAAATGGCGACGAATTACTGCTGTTATCAGATGGGCATTGTTTCTCACAACAAATCATGCAGGCTTGTCAGCTAAAAAAGCGAAGTAAGGAAAGTGATTGGGCCGATTTACGTGCAACTAGCCTGGATACGTTATTACAAATGGTCGCCGTAGGCTTTGGCTATACCTTATTACCCGAACTTGCATTGAAACACTCGTCAACACAAGATAGTCAGTTAGTTATCAGACCACTGAAAATAGCAGATACATATAGAACCATATCACTGGTATTTAGGAAAAGCTTTCCTCGTCGGAAAGCTCTAAATGCATTTGCAGAGCTCATCATGAATAATCTGCCAGATAATATGAAATAGTATCGACTGTATTTAAAGGTTTAATCTTAAAAAGAAACTTTCGATACAGTCTGTTTTGTGCAAGAAGCAGTCATTAATTTAACTCTTGCAGGCCTGGTCGGGCTTGTTTAACTTAATTATAAGCTTACATTTTATAATAATGGGCTAGCATTACTATTTACATTGAATTTCATTTAAAAGAACTTATATACACACCAGCAGCTCTTTCGGCACTATTACAGATTATTTTCAATCGTCCATTCTTTTAGTTCTTCAAGAATCGATAGTGCACTTACTCCTCTTTTTGCTATCTGGTAACTTACCGCAATAGGTTTAGTTGAAATTACTTTCCTAGTGATGAGTTTATTTGCTTCCATCGCTTTTAACCGCTCAGCAATCACTTTTTTACTGGCTCCGGCAAGCTGTCTCGCAATTTCATTAAACCGCATAGGTTGGTCTTTCAAGTGCCATAAAATAGATCCTGTCCATTTGTGACCAATAATACGCATGCCTCTTTCGACAGGGCAAGGTTCATAACATTCTTTATTCATGACATTAGGTTACAAAAAGTTAACTAGTTGACTATTGTAACCTTAATGTTATAGTTCTCACAACATTTTAATCTTATGAGAAAACACTAATGGAAAGCAAAGCAATTTTTGTAAATGCGGGTGGCGGCTTCAACACGGTCACAACTGAGCAGGTGACAGTAAAAAATCCAGCTACAGATGAAATAACAGTCAGGCTTCATGCTAATTCGTTGAATTATCATGACTATGCTGTAGTGAAAGGTCTCTGGGCACCCTCAGAACGGAGGATCCCTATGGCTGATGGTGCAGGGGAAGTGATTGAGGTTGGTGAAAACGTGACTGAATTTAAGGTCGGTGATAGTGTCGTTAGTACATTTTTCCCGACATGGGAAAATGGCGAGCCTATCGTTGATGGATTTTCGACTGTACCTGGAGATGGTATCGATGGTTACGCCCGTGAATATGTTACATCTTCGTCAAATTCATTCACAAAATCACCTAAAGGCTGGTCACATGTAGAAGCTTCAACATTGACTACGGCTGCGCTAACAGCTTGGCGTGCATTGATGTGCTTCAACACTATCAAAGCCGGCGAAACCGTTTTATTACAAGGTACTGGTGGTGTTTCCATCTTTGCCTTGCAGTTTGCAAAAATGGTGGGTGCGAAAGTCATTGCAACCTCTTCAAGTGAACAAAAATTGGAACGGTTAATAGAAATGGGCGCCGATCATGTTATCAATTATAAAACTGAACCCAACTGGGGAAAACGTGCAAAAGAATTAAATGGTGGTGTTGGTGTCGATCATGTAGTTGAAATTGGTGGTGGAGAAACATTAGAGCAATCATTAGCAGCTGTAAGAGTGGGAGGACAAATTTCACTCATCGGAATTCTATCTGGCCAAACGTGTGAAATTAATATTGTTAAAGCCTTTATACAACAAGTTAGACTTCAAGGAGTTCTTGTAGGCAGTCGATCTCAGCAACAGGAAATGATTAAAGCGATTGAGGTTAATCAGATAAAACCAGTAGTAGATAAGGTCTTCTCACTTGAGGATATGGTTGGAGCATTTGAATATCAAGAAAGCAATCGCCATTTCGGCAAAATATGCCTTGAATTTTAATTCAAATATTCTATCAACTGCTAGACCGCTTTGCTGCAAACAGTGTCCTTAGAAATAAATGTCATTACTGTGCTAAAGCGGTCACTTGTTTAAGAGTAATCCTCTATCTTTGGCTGAAGAGAATTATAGATACAACATTTAATATCCTTAGCCTTCACCGGCGTGCCTTATGAATAACTACTTCACAGTGCTGGAAGCTGTCTCTTATACACATCTCCGAGCCCACGAGACTAGGCATGATCTCG
>CAJXPP010000049.1 GCA_913058195.1 uncultured Gammaproteobacteria bacterium
TCTACACAGAGTAGATCGTCGGCAGCGTCAGATGTGTATAAGAGACAGGAATACAATGGTCTCGATCAGCAGGGTTTGATAATGGGCCCTGTTTATCAATGATTCGAATGGCAGATTCGTGAGTAGTGATTTCTATTTTGTCGATAAGAGCAATATCATCTAAGGTCTGAATGCGTGAACCAATTTGCTTATGCAGTAGAATTGCACTTTCAACAGCAGTTTGAGCATGAAATTCGGCTGGGAATGAAATTTTAAAAAGTACATTTTCCATTACGTAACTGCCATAGTCTCGCTGAAATTTAAATGGTTTCCCCTTAAAGGAAACATCATAAAAGCCCCATGTTTTAGCAGTTAGTACTGATGGGTAGCCCATTTCACCTTTCATTGTCATTAAAGAAAGGCGTACAGCACGACTTGTTGCATCACCCGCTGCCCATGATTTACGAGAACCTGTATTTGGGCTATGACGATAAGTTCTAAGGCTTTGTCCATCTACCCAAGCATTCGATACCGCATTGATAATATCTTCTTTAGTGCCACCAAGTAGACCTGTTACGACGGCTGTGGAAGCAACTTTAACTAACACAACATGATCTAAACCAACACGGTTAAAGCTATTTTCTAAGGCTAAAACCCCTTGGATTTCATGTGCTTTAACCATGGCAACCAGAACTTCACGCATTGAAATAGCTTTTTTACCCGCTTGTTGGCGAGTACGAGAAATCCAATCACTGATAGCAAGAATTCCACCTAGATTATCTGATGGGTGGCCCCATTCAGCAGCTAGCCAAGTATCATTAAAATCTAGCCAGCGAACCATTGCACCAATATTAAAAGCAGCCAGAATCGGATCAAGCTGATATTGAGTTCCTGGCACTCTACTGCCGTTAGGAACAATTGTGCCTGGCACAACAGGCCCAAGTAATTTTGTACAGGCAGGATAGGAGAGTGCTTCTAAACCACAGCCGAGTGTGTCCATTAAACAATAGCGAGCTATATCTAACGCTTCATTACTAGTAATTAAGTGGTCGTAAACATAATCAGCAATATCTACAAGTACTTGATCAGGAGCAGGTCGAGCGTTAGGAATGTGGGATGACATAGTGAATCCTTGTAACTAATTAAGTAAGTCCAAAAGCTTAACTACGAGCTTCTAGAGGAATAAAAGGTCTTTCTTCAGGGCCTATATACTCTGCATTAGGTCTAATAATCTTATTGTCAATGCGTTGTTCTATGATGTGAGCAGCCCAACCAGTAATGCGAGAAATAACAAAGATTGGCGTAAAGAAACCAGTAGGTATCCCCATCATGTGATAACTAGAAGCACTGTACCAATCAAGATTAGGAAACATCTTTTTCTCGCGCCACATAACCTGTTCGATTCTTTCTGAAATATTGAACAAATTGATATTGACACCTTCTTCACAGAGTCGGCGTGAAACTTCTTTAATTGCAACATTACGTGGGTCAGAAATGGTGTAAACAGGATGGCCAAAACCAATAATTATTTCTTTGTTAGCAATCCGTTGCATGATGTCTTGTTCTGCTTCATCAGGTGAACCATAGCGTTGAATAATTTCCATAGCGGCTTCATTTGCACCACCATGTTTGGGGCCACTTAAAGCACCAATTGCACCTGTAATAGCAGAGTAAATATCAGCTAATGTGCCAGAGATGACACGAGCAGCAAATGTAGAGGCGTTGAATTCATGTTCAGCATATAAAACTAATGACTCATTCATGGCTTCAGTATGTAACGCTGATGGTTTTTTACCATGAAGTAAATGTAAAAAATGTGCTGCAATTGAATCATCATCAGTCTCTAGTTCAATGCGTCTACCACTTTGACTAAAGTGATACCAATACAACAATACGGAGCCAAAACAAGCAATCAAACGATCAGCAATATCTTTAGCACCTTCAATTGAATGACTTTGATCTTCCATTTCAATTGTGCCAAGTGTTGAACAAGCTGTCCGCATTACATCCATAGGATGGGCATTGGCTGGTAAGTTTTCTAGAATGATTTTTAACGCATCGGGCAGACCACGAAGTTGTTTTAATTTTTTGTGATAATTAGTTAATTGGTTCTGAGTGGGGAGTTCACCATAAATCAGTAAATATGCTGCTTCTTCAAATGTTGTTTTGGCTGCTAGTTCTAATATGTCATAGCCACGGTAATGTAGATCATTACCACTGTGACCCACTGTACATACAGCAGTTGTACCAGCAGTAACACCTGCGAGTGTGACGCCTTTTTTCTTTTTAACTTCAGTCATTGTCTTATCCTCTCTTGCAAGTCAATTAGGAAATATAGTGTTGACCTGTTATTTATTTTTCAGTAGAAAATAATTGATCTAATTTTTCTTCATAGCTGTGATAATCAAGATAGTCATAGAGCTCGTTACGAGACTGCATAAGCTCGATAACATGTTGTTGCGTGCCGTGTTCACGAACTGATTGATACACCTTCAACGCAGCTTGATTCATTGCCCGAAAAGCCGACAAGGGATATAACACTAGGCTGACATCATGTTGAGCTAATTGCTCAACTGTAAAGAGTGGTGTACTACCAAATTCAGTAATATTGGCAAGCACGGGAACGTTAACTGCCTGTGCAAACTGACGGTACATAGCCAAATCAGTTATCGCTTCAGGAAAGATCATGTCGGCACCTGCTTCTACACAAGCACAAGCGCGATCAATTGCTGACTGTAAACCTTCTACTGCAAGTGCATCAGTTCTAGCCATAATCACAAAGTCATCATCAGTTCTCGCATCAACGGCGGCTTTAATACGATCCACCATTTCAGTTTGACTGACGATGGCTTTATTGGGTCTATGGCCACAACGTTTTTCTTGAACTTGGTCTTCGATATGAACGGCAGCGGCACCCGCCTTAATCATCGATTTTATCGTGCGTGCAATATTAAATGCACCGCCAAATCCAGTATCAATATCGACTAATACGGGTAGATCGGTGACATTCGTTATCCGTTCAACATCAGTTAACACATCATCAAGTGTTGTGATGCCTAGATCAGGTATCCCTAGTGATCCTGCTGCGACACCACCACCTGAAATATAGAGGGCTTTGTAGCCAACCTGAGTGGCAAGTCGAGCATGGTAGGCATTGATAGTGCCCATGACTTGAAGTGGCTGTTCATCTAATACAGCTTGCCTAAATTTAGCGCCGGATGAGAGTGTGTTACTCATGATTGTTCCTCGGAGAAAAAGGCTTTCTGAGCTTGTTCAGGTAATTCAATACCTGTTTTCTGAGCTTGCTGTAATAATTGCCAGAAATAGCGATACGTTGCTCGGTCATGAAGTTCACCTTCATATTGCAGAGGCCCCCAATCTGCTTGTTGTGCAGCTAATAGAATATTGCACGCATCGATGACTTCACTGTAGTCAGGCTTCATCGCATCAACTATTGCCGTAATTTGTGTGGGATAAATACTCCACATCCGTAAGAAACCAAAGTCGTTACGAGCACGAGATGCATCAGCATTTGTAATCTCTGTGTTTTTTAAATCAAGCGTTACATTATGTGTTGGTACTACACCATTTGCTAAGGCAGCAGATACTACTTCAGCTTTAGCTCTCGCTAATAATTTATGTTCAAATTGTCCTGGACTACGCATTGCACTTGCCGGAATGGCACCGTTATGAGCACTAACAAAATCCATTAGACCAAAGTCGAGGACTTGCATCCAGGGTAAGCCAGCAATCTGATAGACATCGTGTAAGGCACCATGTGTTTCTATTAGGACATGAATTGGAATTTCTCTAGTAATGCCATTTTGTTTAGCGATGTCTTGAATATAGCCAATCATTTCAGAAACTTGTTCTGCTTTAGTCGCTTTAGGTAGAGTGATGTAACTCAGTATATTTCCGGCACCAGCGACCAATATATCAACATCTTGACGCCAGCAACTATGGCTATAATCATGGATCCGTGTGCCTGCCATTTTGTGCTTATTAGCTTCAGAACTCAGTACACGAACGATCATTTCAGCATGTTCACGTTCTGTGCCTGCTGCCGCACCATCTTCACAATCACAGGTGATATCGAAAATAGGTCCGATTGAATCCTGTAATGACAGTGCCTTTAAAATAAGTTTTTCACTTCCGGCAAAGTGTTCACAACTAGGAATAATTGGGAATGATAATTCCCCATCAAAGAGTGCATCGCGAGGATGAGTTAATGTGATCATAATTGTTCCTTATATTTAGGGGCTCTTCGCGGTATGAGAACGGTGTAGTCTAGGTCAAGCACTATATTTGGATGATATTGTCTTTTGTTATTTTTGATAATGTGTGAGCTATCTAGACTATCAGCAGTTTGATTTTTTATTCCCACCATACGAAGGCGTAATGCACCAATATCGTTACGTTTCGGCAATGTCCACTTTTCTAGAACTTCAGTCCAACAATAGAAAGTATCACCGCCAAAACTTGGGTTGCTGTGTGTACCAGAATTGATAGCTGCGATTGAGATGGCATTTTCAAGACCGTCATAGCTAAGGGCCCGACATATTGAAATAACATGCCCGCCATACATTAACCTTCTACCAAAGCTGGTTGATTGCATTAATACCGAATCAAAATGTAACTTGGCATTGTTTTGATAGAGTTTTGTTGCAAGCGTATGATCGCTATCATCAACTGTCATTCCGGCAGGGTGATTAATACGTTCGCCTTCAATGTAGTCATCCCATAACTTGTCTGACCCAGTTGTCGCGATATCAAAATCTTTGAAATCCAATTGATTGATAACAGGAAGATTTTGTGCGGTGACAAATGTTGATAAATCAGGCACAACTGTTTTAGGTGCCGGAGAATCAAAATCACGTTTATGTATCATCACCCAACGCACCCAAGATAATACCTGTTTGTGATTTTGATTTAACGTCGTCGAACGAACATAAACAATACCATTACGCTTAGTGGAATTTTCTTTAACACCAATAACTGTTGAGCTTGTTGTAAGGGTATCGCCTGCATAAATAGGAGAATCAAACGTAATTTCAGCATAACCAAGATTAGCAACTGCATTTACCGATATATCCGCTACCGTTTTGCCAAAGGCAATATGGAAGGCTAAAAGATCATCAATGGTTCTGTTTTCGTAACCAAGTGAGTGAGCAACTGGCTGTGCACAGTGAATAATATGTCTTGAACCAGTTAAGGCTATATAAAGTGATGCATCACCCTCAGTGACTGTACGAGGTGTGGCATGCAATATTGTTTCACCGAGTTTAAAATCTTCAAAATAACGGTTGTGGTTTGTAGTTGATTTAGTCATTCTCAATACCCATTTTATTAATCATGTCACTGACTTTTAAGAAACGCTTTGCTGCTATAACATGATGATGTTCTACCAGCTTCCCATTTACTAATACAGTGCCTCTTCCAGCTGCATTTGCAGCACTTAATTCAGCAATGATTTCTTTAGCAGACTTAACTTCTGCTGGTTTTGGCGTGTATGCTTCATTTGCATAAGGTAATTGGAAAGGATGAACCAGTGATTTGCCGTCAAAGCCCATATCTCGGCCAATACGACATGCGTATTCAAATGCTTGCATATCTTTTAGGTCACTATGAATCCCGTCAATAACGGCTTTACCATAAGCACGAGCTGCCAGAACAACGAGCGATAAGCTGGTTAATATTGCAGTACGCTCATAAGTAGGGCGGGCATGTAAATCAGAAATAAGATCTGATGTCGCCATAATCATACAAATAATGCGATCGGAGGATTTTGCAATTTCTTCGGCATGAAGAACAGCCAGTGGACTCTCGATCATTACCATGATTGGAATCTCTGAATTACCAGCATCATCCAATGCTTTGAGTGCTTTCATCACATCTTGCTGATTCTCAATATTTGAAAATAGAATGGCGTCAGCACCAAGGTTAGCGGTGGCATTGATATCGTCATAGCCCCATTCTGAATCAAGATCATTGACTCTGATGATGACCTCACGATGGCCAAACCCGCCTTTTTTTATTGCAGCAACGACGTTATCACGAGAAATTTCTTTTGCTGAAAGCAGGATTGGAGCACCTAAATCTAAAATAACTGAATCTACATTTAAACTCAGTGCTTTTTCGAGATAGTGCTGATTACAGCCGGGAACATAAAGCATGGAGCGGCGAGGCCGAAAATACTTGTTCATAAGGCACCTTTTCTAATATTCATTCATGAGTGAAAAATTATCAATGAATTCATTCTATGTCAGCAACATTTATTGTGTCAATCATTATCTTATGTCTTATATAAGATATAAAACACTAGACATGTTTGTTGAAGTGGTATAAATTACTAACTGAGGCGATTGAAGGCATATGTATCAATGATATAGATGTGCTTCGATAATGGGATGAAAAGCTGAAACTGTTTTTTTAAAAAGTTTTTAAATATAGTCATTTCTTAGGTCTCACATATGATGAAGTGTGTTGAAATAAAATAATAGGGCGTTGAGATAAAATGGTGTTTAAAGAAAATAATAAGGAAGTTATATGAATAATATGACCAAACTTAGTAACACACCTGTATTCAAACCTTTATATGAACAGATCAAATCTGTGATTACAGAAAGGCTGATCGCAGGCGAGTGGAAACCAGGTGAAAGCATACCGAGTGAAATGGATTTAGCTGCCCATTATGGTGTTAGTCAAGGCACGGTAAGAAAAGCGATTGACGCGCTTGCTAAAGAAAATATTGTTGTGCGGCGTCAAGGTAAAGGTACATTTGTATCAACACATAAAGAAGAAAAAAGTAAGTTACGTTTTTTACGATTAACAGCGGTTGATGGCAGTAAGGAATTACTCGAAAACGAATTACTTGAATGCAATCGTATAAAAGTGAATGCTGAAATTGAAAAGTTGACAGGCTTAAAGATTGGTACGGCCATTATAGAGATTAAGCGTTTACTCAAATTTTCACAGAGTTCAGTGATCATTGATTACATTATTGTTCAAGCTAAATCATTCAAAGGACTTAATGCGACCAAAATAAAAGAGAATAATGGTTCGCTCTACA
This sequence comes from uncultured Gammaproteobacteria bacterium, assembly GCA_913058195.1. Classification (GTDB taxonomy): domain Bacteria; phylum Pseudomonadota; class Gammaproteobacteria; order Nitrosococcales; family Methylophagaceae. The sequence goes on from CAJXPP010000049.1 coordinate 7,049, forward strand.
GTATGTATGAAACGTTATATGGCGTGCCCATGGTGAGAGCAGAAGAAAAATTATCAGCAGTGATAGCCACAAAAGAGCAAGCAGATTTACTTAAGTTAGAGCCAGGGTTTCCATTACTTCGTATTGAACGAACTGCTTATACCTATGGCGATAAACCAATGGAGTGGCGTTTAGGTTTATGTGTTACTGATGAACATCATTATATGAATTTTTTGGAGTAAATTTTGAACAGTCCTGAACCGCATCAAGATTTGAAAACAAGAGCACTTAATTATCATGAATTTCCTAGGCCTGGAAAATTGTCAGTGGAATCAACAAAACCTTGTGAAACAGCTGATGATCTTTCTCTTGCATACACGCCAGGTGTAGCCGAGCCAGTTAAAGAAATTGAAGCCGATCCCCGCAATGCCTATAAATATACAAATAAAGGTAATTTAGTGGCGGTTATTACAGATGGAACGGCTGTTTTGGGTTTAGGTAACGTTGGTTCATTAGCCAGCAAACCCGTAATGGAAGGTAAAGCGATATTGTTTAAACAGTTTGCCAATATTGATGTATTTGATATTGAAGTAACGGCACCTTCAGTTGAGAGTTTTATCGAAACAGTGGTTAATATTGCACCCACATTCGGTGGTATAAACCTTGAAGACATTGCCGCGCCACATTGCTTTCGTATAGAAAGAGAATTACGTGAACGCTTAGATATTCCTGTGTTCCATGATGATCAACATGGCACTGCTGTCATTATTTGTGCGGCGTTGATCAATGCGCTTGAATTACAAAAAAAACAACTTACTAAGGCTGAGATTGTGTTTCTTGGAGCAGGTGCTGCCGGCGTGGCAACGGCACGAATGTTACGCGCCATGGGTGCAACAAATATCACCATGGTTAATAGAAAAGGTGTAATACATACTGAACGAACTGATATTCATGAAGAGGTTCAAGACTTAGCCAGAAATACTCAGAATCGCACACTTGCGGATGCGATGGTTGATGCAGATGTATTTATAGGGGTTTCTGCTGCTAATACCTTAGATGCTGAGTTATTAAAATCTATGGCTGAAAACCCAGTCGTGTTTGCTTTGGCAAATCCTGATCCTGAGATATTGCCAAAGATTGCACATGCTATTCGTGACGATTTGATAATGGCAACAGGGCGTTCTGATTTTCCAAATCAAGTAAATAATGCCCTGTGCTTTCCTTATTTATTCCGAGGTGCGTTAGATGCACGAGCAACTCATATTACTCAAAAGATGCAAATTGCAGCAGTTTACGCTTTAGCTGAATTGGCTCGTGAGCCTATACCTAGTGATGTTTTGGCTGCTTACAACCTTGATGAATTGAGTTTTGGGAAATCTTACATTATTCCTAAACCGTTTGATCCCAGATTATTAAGCCGAGTATCGGGTGCTGTTGAACAAGCTGCGCGTGACGACTAGAAAACTGTAGCAACATGGTTTTATTCTGATTCTGCTGATTATCAAAGAGCAATGATCAATAAAGATTAAAGAGGGTAACAAGATGGAAAATAGAAATAATTCCTACGCTGAACCATATGCCGACGTCGACTTTTGCAGAGTGTTTAACTCAAGTGTATTAGGCGATCATTGGCCTGGAATTCAGCTCTATTATCCCCCGGTCAAATATTCACCTCAACAAGGTATCTATGAGGACCTAGAGGCAGCTGCTTTACGAATGAAAAGGCATGCCTATGAGACACAAGCTCATACCTTAATTTTTGATCTGGAAGATGGTTGCCGTCAGAAAGAAATGAGTCGAACTTTATTGCGACAGGAATTATCAGAACTTCGCCAGCATAATAAAAAAGTAACAATAGCAATACGAGTGAATCCTTTTCGTACCCGTGAATATGAACTAGATATGCAGTTGGTTAGCGATATGGCTGACAGTATTGATGTGGTGATGTTATCCAAGGCAGGTGAAGCTTATGGTGCTGCGGAGGTAAGGGACCTCTCAAACCTGCTAGTTGGAATGAACAATAAAATCACCATACAACCTATTATCGAGCACCCTAAATCGCTCAAAATTGCTCCGGATTTAATGCAATATTCCACTGTAAAACATGTTGTATTTGGAATTCACGATTTTTCTAAAGCGATGGGGATCCATATTACTCCCGAACATTGGACAGAAGAGCTTAAATACTTCTTATACCAAATTATGTTTGAAGCTCGAATTGCAGGCAAGGGTGTTATTGGCGGTGTTGAAACCTTAATTGGGTCATCTAGCATGCCAGAAAAATTTATAGAACCGAATGATGTTAGGCGGTGGATGGATCTTCATGGAGAAGAAGAATCTCGTGTTGTGTATAAACATGCCTGCGAAGAGACTGCAATGGGGCTTACCGGAAAGCAAGTTATTCATCCTAGTCATATACATTTATGTAAAGTTGCCTATACACCATCACCAACAGAAATTGCAGAGAAAATTAGTATTTTGAAAGCAGCAATTGAAGCCGATGCCTTATTAGGTGGTGCGATAAAGTTTGATGGTGAAATGCTTGACCCACCTATGTTTGGTAAGGCGCTACAAACATTACTTCGTGCTAATGCTTTGCAATCATTAAATGATGAAGATCGACGTTTTGCTATGGAGGTTATGCAGTTAATGCCTGCCCAAGTAGTGCGTGAAAACTGGCCATATGGAGCAATATTATGAGTGATTTAGCACCGTTCTCACCGTGGATTTGGGATGTTCCAAGCCACTTTAATATTGGCGTTGCATGTTCTGATCGACATATCGGAACAGAAATCGAACATACAACGGCGATGATTGTTGAAGATGATCTGTTAGGAACGGATCAAATTAGTTTTTCTGAATTATCACAACGAACTAGTCAATTTGCACAATTATTACGCAAACTTGATATTAACTTGGGTGAACGAGTGTTGATACGTTTGCCCAATTGTCTAGATTATCCGATAGCATTTCTTGGAGCAATGAAAGTAGGGGCTATCTCAGTGCCTACCTCGACCTTATTAACGGTAGAAGAGGTGCTTTACTTAGCTAAAGACTCTGGTGCTAAGGTGTTAGTGATAGACAAGGCAATGTGGGTAAAATTATTGCCAGATATTTCACAATGTCCCGATTTAACACTTGTTTTATTATCTGGTCCGGGTGATGTTGTCGAGGCAGATAATGGAATCATAGTGAAAGACCTTAGTGAGAGTTTAGCGTCAATAAGCGATTGGGAACCCGCCTATAATACAGCAGCGGATGATCCTGCTTATTTAGTCTATACCTCAGGTACAACAGGTTACCCTAAAGGTGTATTACATGCTCATCGAGCATTGATCGGTCGTACGCCAGCATCACAGTATTGGTTTGATTTTGCTGAAGATAGCCAAGATCGCATCATGCATTCCGGCAAGTTTAACTGGACCTATGTATTAGGTTCTGGATTAATGGACCCACTATATCTAGGTAAAACAGTCATTGTTCATGAAGGTAAAAATGATGCCAATACTTGGCCGCGTTTAATCGCTAAACATCAAGCAACTATATTTGTTGGTGTGCCGACTATTTACCGCCAAATTATTCAAAAAACAGAGTTTAGTAAAAAGGATGTAACGAGCTTACGTCACTGTATGAGTGCGGGTGAACATCTATCCGATGAAGTTTTACAATTGTGGCAAGAGCGTTTTGATATCAGTATTTATGAAGCTGTTGGCATGTCTGAGTTTTCATATTACCTTTGTGAAACAAAATCTCGTCCTATTCGTCCAGGATCAGCCGGATTTCCTCAGCCTGGTCACGATATTCAGTTATTAGAACCAGATACCTTAGTGCCCGTTGAAACGGGTCAAGAGGGTATGATTTGTGTTCCTGATACTGATCCAGGCTTATTTCTTGAATATTGGAATTTACCAGATGAAACAACAAAATTAAAACACGATGGTTGGTTCCTTACCGGTGATTTTGCAAGGTATGACAATGATGGTTATATTTGGTTTTTAGGTCGTAAAGATGACATTATCAAAAGTTTTGGTTTTCGCGTCTCACCTTATGAAATTGAGCGTGTCTTTAAGTCACACCCAGCAATCGCAGATTGTGCAGCAATAGGCGAAGAGATCGAGAAAGATAAAAACTTAGTGGTCGCGTATATTGTGCTTCAAGAAGGAATCAATGTAAGCCCTGA
>CAJXPP010000050.1 GCA_913058195.1 uncultured Gammaproteobacteria bacterium
ACACAGAGTAGATCGTCGGCAGCGTCAGATGTGTATAAGAGACAGATATTAATAGCATTAGCAAAACCGACTTTATCAGTACCACCATGACTTTTTATCACAATACCTTGTAAGCCAATAAAGTTGGCACCGTTATAGGCACGCGGATCTAATTCATCACGAAAATGCTTTAAAACTGGAGAAGCAATTAAGCCAGCAATTTTTGTAAAAATATTGCGACCGAAAGATTCGCGTAAGAAATGACGAATCATATGTATGACGCCTTCACTTGCTTTTAAAGCAACATTACCAACAAATCCGTCACATACAACCACATCTACTTCACCGCGGTATAGCCCATCACCTTCAACAAAGCCGTGATAATTAAGGTCTGTATCCCGTAGTAAACGAGCAGCTTCTTTTACACGTTCATTACCTTTAATATCTTCTGCTCCGATATTAAGTAAACCGATCGTCGGGTTTTTATTGCCATCAACAAGCTCTGCTAATACAGACCCCATTAAAGCAAACTGCACTAAATGCTCAGCACTAGAGTCTACATTTGCACCAAGATCCAGTACATAGGTATGTCCTTTCATGGTTGGCAATGCAGAAACAATCGCTGGACGTTCAATACCAGGTAAGGTTTTTAACACAAAACGAGCCGTCGCCATTAAGGCACCTGTATTACCAGCACTTACGCATGCAGCTGCTGTACCTTGTTTGACAAGGTTAATAGCAACACGCATGGACGAATCTTTTTTGCCTCGTAAAGCTGAGGCGGGAGACTCATCCATTTCAACTACTTGTGAAGTATGCTGAATAACGAACCGAGGTTCATCTTCAACACCATTTAATTTTAAATGCTCACGAATAATATCTTCATCACCTACTAATATAAACGTAACATCAGGGTGAGTTTCAAGTGCTGATACAGCAGCGGGGATCACAACCTTAGGTCCATGATCCCCGCCCATTGCATCAATAGAGATTTTTACGCTCAATAGATTAAGCCTTATTAGCTTTTGTCAGCAATAACTTTACGACCACGGTAATAACCGTCAGCAGTAACATTGTGGCGTAAATGTAACTCACCTGATGTTGAATCAACTGATAATGTTTCGCTTGTTAATGCATCATGTGAACGACGCATGCCACGACGTGATGGACTTTTTTTACTTTTTTGAACTGCCATTTGTCAAACTCCTAACCATAAATAATAATACTTAATCTTTTTTAAGTGCTGAAAGCACTGCAAACGGCGAAATAGGTTTTTCGTCGTCTATTTGTTCTTCACCAGAGAACCAAGCCTCTTTTGGTAAGCAAGCATGCTCATGCTTGGGTACCAGTGGTATCGCTAAAATTAATTCATCTTCAACGATTGAACTTAATATGACAGGATCATCACTAGTAATAATCCATGGCTCATAAAGCCCATCTAACCCTTCAATTTTTCTCTCACTATTAATAATAGCGAGTGAGCTTTTAATATTCGCTTCAAACAACATAGGTTCTGAACATCGCTCACAAAGTAATGGTAACTGAGCTTTGAACTCACCAATCATAATTGGTGAACCTAATATTTTGTCGACATCAAAACTCATTTTGACATCAACGTGTCCACTACTATCCTGTAGTGAGTTAGATAATCTTGGCATGCTTACTAAAGGAAGCTTGCCTTCTAATATCAAACCACTTTTGGCTAATCTGAACGGGTCTATTTCTACTGGTAATTTCTGATGCATAATCGACGGAATTATATAAGAAAATGGTTTAAACCGCAAAGTTCAAACAAGGTAAATACAAGATAAGGGAGTTCACTTACTCTTTTTTTAGTGGTAACACTATAAAAGTCACGACTTTAAACCTTAAATTATTTTCTAGGTATCATTATGTAACTCCATGACTGAGCTATCTTTTTCAGATTCAGACTTACTTCCATCATTACGTAGTGAATCAATAAAATCAAGATAGTTTTGGTCAATATCACCTGTCACATATTTTCCATTAAAACATGACATATCGAATCGAGTGACATCATTATGCTTATTGACCGCTAACTCAAGGTCATCAAGGTCTTGATAAATCAACCAATCAGCACCTAATTCTTGCCTAATCTTTTCAACATCTCGATCATGAGCAACGAATTCTTCAGCTGATGGCATATCGATACCATAGACATTTGGATAACGTACTGGAGGAGCAGCAGATGCAAAATACACCTTCCGTGCGCCAGCATCTCTAGCCATTTGAACTATTTGTTGCGATGTTGTACCGCGTACAATTGAGTCATCGACTAGTAAGACATTTTTTCCCTCAAATTCAAGCCCAATAGGATTAAGTTTTTGACGGACAGATTTTTTACGTTGCTTTTGGCCTGGCATAATAAAAGTACGACCAATATAACGGTTTTTTATAAACCCTTCGCGGTAGGCTACACCTAATACCTCTGCTAGCTGAACAGCTGAACTACGGCTAGTATCAGGAATCGGCATTACAACATCAATGTCATGATCGGGGTATTCACGTTTTATTTTTTGAGCCAGCTTATCGCCCATTCTCATGCGACTTTTATGAACTGAAATACCATCCATAATAGAATCTGGTCGTGCAAAATAAACATATTCAAACATACATGGAGATAGCACTGGGTTTTCAGCACATTGTTGAGAGTTTAAATTACCGGCCATATCAATAAATACACATTCACCTGGAGCCAGATCACGTAGCAAAGTAAAGCCTAATGAATCAACGGCAACACTTTCTGAAGCGATAATATAATCATTTCCTTTTTTTGTTTCGCGCTTACCAATAACTACAGGACGAATACCATAAGGGTCACGAAATGCTAATACACCAACACCAGCAATCATTGCTACTACAGCATAGGCACCTTTACATCGTCGATGAAGCTGAGACACCGCTTTAAATACATCTTCGGCTTCAGGCTTTAACTTAGTTGTTTTTTGTAGCTCATGTGCCAGTACATTCAGCAACACTTCAGAATCAGAGTCGGTATTTAAGTGACGTCGGTCACTTTGAAATAGCTCTTCTCTTAATAATTTTGCATTAGTCAGGTTTCCATTATGTGCTAACGCAATACCAAAGGGTGAGTTCACATAAAAAGGCTGAGCTTCAGCAGATGTAGAACAACCAGCTGTTGGATAACGTATATGCCCTATTCCCATAGTGCCTTTCAGTCTCAGCATATGGCGTGTATGAAACACGTCTTTAACTAGGCCATTATCTTTTCTTAAGCAAAATTTTCCATCACTATCACTCGTAACAATGCCTGCAGCATCCTGACCTCGATGCTGTAGTACGGTTAAACCGTCGTATATGGATTGATTAACTTCTGTTTGACTAACAATACCAATAATTCCGCACATAACAAGCCCTGTAAAAGTTTAACTAAAATGTATATATTCAGCGATATCAGAAGGCAAAAAGCCTTGAACCCATATCGCTAGTCTTTCAAAATGTTCAAGCAGCAATGAGTTTTGCCACCAATTATCATCTGGCATCGGTGTTGCACCTGCTATCAAAACCAGTAAGGTGACGATTGCTGCGCCTCGTAACAATCCAAATATGACACCTAAAGCTCTGTCAGTACCCGTCAAGCCAGTTTTCTCAACAAGTTGTGCGATAAGGTGATTAACCATTGCAGCAAGAATTAATGTCACTATGAAAAGCGCAAAAAAAGCACTGAAAACACGAATTGAAGGGGTAGCAATATAATCGACCAGCAATGTGGCAAGCTGCGGGTAAAACATAAGCGCAACCCAGAAAGACAGCGCCCAACTAGCTAGCGATAGTACTTCTTTTATAAAGCCGCGGACAATACTAATCATTGATGACAGTAAGATAATGCCAATAATCAGATAATCAACCCAAACCATATGCCCTTCCTATCGTTTCAAACGTCAAATTCTATCAGAATGATCCCAATCTACCCATTCTTTTTTATGTTACGGTCTTATAATAAATCTGATTGATAGCACTAAGTTCGTCTAATTAGATTTCTGGATGATTTGGGCTTGTAGTTGAAATTCACTCTTTATTATAATTGCCACTTTCTCAAGAGCAGTTTTGTCTTTATTCGGACCAATACGTACACGATAGATACGAGTGCCTAAGCTCGTTTGTACTGGATCAATATAAGACAGATAGTTTGATTCTTTTAGTTTTTTTTGTAATTTCAGAGCATTTTCATAAACAGAAAAGCTAGCTAACTGTAATATCCATAAAGGCTCACTGCTTACTTTTACATCTGGCTTTACGTCTACTTTAGCTAACTTTTTTTCTAGAATAGCTAAAGAGTTAGCTTGTTTTTGTTCTTTTGATATCGAACTATCTGCTGAAGCATGTTCTATTACAGGTTTTTTCTCGATTTTTGATGCCTTACTATCAACTACAGTCTTATCGGGCTCAATTAATGCTTCGATATCCTCTTGAACAATTTCGATATCACCTTCAGATATGGCTTCAACAACTGATGAATATTCAGGAGTCACCTCTATCTCTATATCATTAGCGCTTTGTTCATCATTTAAATCAAGAGAGCTGGCATTCGTAATCAAGAAAAATGCAATGCCAGCAATCATTGCTAATAATAGGATGACACCAATAACTCTTTGCTTTTCTACTGGTGACATGCGGTTACTCCTAATTAGTGATGTTTAATGATGGTTTTGTGAACCAGAATCATGATAACCGTTTTTATCGGTTGCGATAACCTTTTCATGTGATCCATCATCACTATTTTCAAGTGGCATTTTTTGTAATGCAACTTCCAAAACTTCAGATATCCATTGAACTGGAATAATATCTAATCCTTCTTTAATATTGTCAGGGATTTCTTTCAAATCTTTGACATTATCTTTTGGAATTAATACAACGGTAATACCGCCCCTATGCGCAGCTAATAATTTTTCTTTTAAGCCACCAATAGCAAGTACTTCACCACGTAATGTAATCTCACCAGTCATCGCAACATTTGCTTTAACAGGTATTCCTGTAATGGCTGATACTAAGGCTGTACACATTCCAACACCAGCACTTGGGCCATCTTTAGGTGTAGCACCTTCAGGTACATGTATATGAATATCATGGTTTTGCATAAAGTCATCTGCAATCCCCCACTCCTTAGCACGTGAACGTACAACAGTAGTAGCAGCTTGAATCGACTCTTGCATTACATCACCCAATTTACCGGTATATGCAGCTTTGCCTTTACCCGTCATAATGGCAGTTTCAATCGTTAGTAATTCTCCACCGACTTCTGTCCAAGCAAGTCCAGTTACTTGACCTACTTGATCTTCCTCTTCAGCCACGCCATATTGGAAGTGATAGACACCAAGGTATTCTTCAATATTTTCAGCATTAACAATAAGTTTTTCTGCTGGCTTATCTTGTAGAATTTTTTTCACTAGCTTGCGACAAATTTTTGAGATTTCTCGCTGTAAGCTACGCACTCCCGCTTCGCGAGTATAACGTCGAATAATTTCTAAAATGGCACTCGGTTCTATTAATACCTCATCAGCTTTTAAGCCATTATCTTTTAATGCTTTTGGTAATAGATATTGTATTGCAATGTTTAACTTCTCATCTTCTGTGTAGCCAGAAAGACGAATTATTTCCATACGATCACGAAGTGCATCAGGAATATTAAGTGTATTTGCAGTACACACAAACATAACATCTGATAAATCATATTCAACTTCAAGATAGTGATCAGAGAAAGTAGAATTTTGTTCAGGATCTAACACTTCTAATAGTGCTGAAGCAGGATCACCACGAAAATCTTGTGCCATCTTGTCAATTTCATCTAATAGAAATAATGGATTCTTCACTCCAATTTTTGTTAGGTTTTGAATGACCTTACCAGGCATAGAGCCGATGTATGTTCGTCTATGACCACGAATCTCAGCTTCATCACGCACGCCACCTAAGGCCATACGGCTAAACTTTCTGTTAGTGGCACGAGCAATAGACTCTGCAACCGAGGTTTTACCTACGCCAGGGGGACCGACTAAACACAGAATAGGACCCTTTAGCTTTTTAACACGATGCTGCACTGCTAAGTATTCTAGGATGCGTTCTTTTACTTTTTCTAAGCCAAAGTGATCTTCATCTAAGATTTTCTCTGCACGATCTAGATCTAGAGTAATGCGAGATTTTTTCTTCCAAGGCACATCTGTTAGTGATTCAATATAGTTTCGAACCACTGTGGCTTCTGATGACATTGCTGACATCATTTTCAATTTTTTTAGTTCTGAGTCCGCTTTTTCTTTAGCTTCTTTAGGCATACCAGCAGCAGTAATTTTCGCTGCTAGTTCATCTATTTCATTAGCGGTTTCATCAATTTCACCAAGCTCTTTTTGAACAGCTTTCATTTGCTCATTCAAGTAGTATTCACGCTGGCTTTTTTCCATCTGTTTTTTAACACGGCTGCGAATACGTTTTTCTATCTGCTGAATATCAATCTCGGACTCTAACAGCACCATCAGTTTTTCAATACGCTCATTAACATTAGTAATTTCTAGTAGAAACTGTTTATCTTCTAACTTGAGTGTCATATGTGCAGCAACAGTATCTGCCATTCTAGTTGCAGTATCAATTCCTGATAAGGATGCAATAACTTCAGGTGGGATCTTTTTATTCAATTTTACGTATTGTTCAAACTGCCCTAATAAAGAACGCATAAGCACATCCGCTTCACGCTCCTCAGGCTCTTCACTAATACACGTTACTACCTCAGCTTTAAAGTAATCATCATTGTCATCTAGAAGGATTATATTAACCCGACTAACACCTTCAACAAGCACTTTAACGGTGCCATCTGGTAATTTTAAAAACTGTAAAATATTCGCTAGCGTACCAGTTTCATACATTGCATCAGCAGCAGGATCATCATTAGCAGAATCTTTTTGGGCCACTAATAGGATTTGTTGATTTTCATCGCTTGCAGCTTCTAATGCTTTAATTGATTTTTCACGACCTACAAATAGAGGAATAACCATATATGGATATACAACAACATCTCTAAGCGGTAGAACAGGTATAGATGTGAATTTCTCACCGTCTGAAGAAGTTTCTATTTCATTTTCCATTTAGCATGCCTCTAGCATTTACCATCGCGCAGGCGAAGGTAGTTTATTGAAAGGTAAGTAATAAATATGGGGTAGAGTAGAGCAAAATTCAAGTAGTAGATTGATTAATCTATCTACTTGAACCCTGCTATATTGCCATTATTAATAGCAATCAATGTGTTAGCTAACCGGCTTCACTCGCTTCTGATTCTTGATAAATAAGAATCGGGGAGTTTTCACCGCTAATTACATTTTCATCAATAACAACTTTAGCTACATTATCTGTAGAAGGTAGATCAAACATTGTGTCTAGCAATACATTTTCTATAATTGAACGAAGGCCGCGGGCACCTGTTTTTCTTTCCATTGCTTTCGTCGCAATCGCAGCTAAAGCATCTTCTCTAAACTCAATATCCACACCTTCCATCTCAAACATTTTGTGGTATTGCTTAGTTAAAGAGTTTTTAGGTTCTGTCAGGATTTGGATTAATGCAGCTTCATCTAGCTCACTTAAGGTTGCCACTACAGGTAAACGTCCCACAAACTCAGGGATCAATCCATATTGAATTAAATCTTCTGGTTCAACCGTTTTTAATACTTCACTGACAACTTGTTCATCTTCAATGCTTTTAACTTGTGCAGAGAAACCAATACCACCTTTGTGCGAGCGATTCTTGATTACTTTATCTAAACCTGCAAATGCACCACCACATATGAACAAAATTTTACTCGTATCAACTTGTAAGAACTCTTGCTGTGGATGTTTGCGACCACCTTGAGGTGGAATTGAAGCAATCGTGCCTTCAATCAACTTTAATAGTGCTTGCTGAACACCTTCGCCTGACACATCGCGTGTAATTGAAGGATTATCTGACTTACGTGAAATCTTATCAATTTCATCAATATAGACAATACCTGTTTCAGCTTTATCAACATCATAGTCACATTTTTGCAGTAACTTTTGAATGATATTTTCTACATCCTCACCGACATAACCCGCTTCAGTTAATGTAGTTGCATCAGCCATAGTAAACGGAACATTAAGTTGTCTCGCTAAGGTTTCAGCTAGTAAGGTCTTACCGCTACCGGTTGGCCCTAACAATAATATATTACTTTTTGATAGTTCAATATCGTCAGACTTACCACGAAAACGTAGACGTTTATAATGATTGTATACAGCAACAGATAGAACTCGTTTTGCTCTTTCTTGCCCGATCACATAATTATCAAGTGCTTTATTGATTTCATGTGGTGTTGGCAGTTTATCTTCTTTACTGTCTGTACTGACTTCTTGTAGCTCTTCGCGAATAATATCGTTACAAAGATCAACGCATTCATCACATACAAATACTGAAGGACCCGCAATGAGTTTTTTAACCTCATGCTGGCTTTTTCCACAAAATGAACAATAAAGTAATTTATCGTCATCGTTATTAGTGATATCGTCACTCATTTAAATTTTCCTAGCAATCTATCTTTATTAACGGCTTATTATTCGTTTTCTGTAGGGCGTTGTTCTAAAACAGAATCAATTAAGCCATAATCTGCTGCTTCTTGGCCACTCATAAAATTGTCACGATCAGTATCTTTACGAATTTTTTTCATATCTTGGCCAGTGTGTTTCGATAAGATACCATTTAAGCGATCACGTATAGACAATATTTCTTGTGCATGGATATCAAAATCAGAAGCTTGCCCTTGGAAACCACCTAAAGGTTGATGAATCATAACCCGTGAATTTGGTAGACAATGTCGTTTTCCATCAGCACCTGCAGCTAATAATAATGAGCCCATACTCGCAGCTTGTCCAATACATAAAGTACTTACATCTGGCTTTATAAACTGCATCGTATCATAGATAGCCATACCAGCTGTAACAGATCCACCTGGTGAATTGATATACAGATGAATGTCTTTATCTGGGTTTTCTGACTCTAAGAATAATAATTGAGCGACAACCAGATTGGCCATATGATCTTCAACTTGACCGACCAAAAAGATGACGCGCTCTTTTAATAAACGTGAGTAAATATCATATGAACGCTCGCCGCGTGGGGTTTGCTCTATTACCATTGGTACAAGAGCATCAGTAATCGTATTTGCGTTATTAGTAAAGATGTTATTTGTCATCTATTTCTCAATATTAGTAAGTCTTAAAACAAAATAGCCCGCACCCAATCAAATGAGTACGGGCTATTATATACGATCTAGCTTAGTAGTTTATGCTGTTGCTGCATTCATTACATCACTAAATGTTGATGTTGTTTCTTCAACCTTAACATTCTCGTAAATCCAATCAACAACAGTATCTTCAACAACCATCATTTGAATTTCAGAAAGTTTTTGTTGATCATTCATATAGAATTTAACAACATCTTCAGGATCTTCGTAACTTGAAGCAATAGCATCAATTGCTGCCTTAACTTTATCTTCTTCAGGCTCGATATTGTTATCTGAAATAATTTTACCAATTAATAAACTTAAAAGTACACGTTGTTTTGCAGGATCTTTAAAGTTTTCGATGTCAAAAGGAATACCTTCAACATTAACGCCTTGATTAGTTAAATTCGTTTTAGCTTGTTCCATCAGATATTCAGCTTCACGTTGAACTGGGCCTTCAGGCAGTGAAACTTCATTATTAGCCGTTAGCTTATCCATCACTTTACGTTTATTTTGTGATTTCAATGTCGTAGACAACTCACGTGTCATATTAGCCCGTACTTCTTTTTTCAAAGCAGCAATACCAGCTTCAACACCACATAGAATGGCAAAGTCTTTATCTAATTTAGGTAATTTCTTCTTCGCTACTGATTTTACTGTTACTGCGAAGCTAGCTTGTTTACCTTGTAAGTGTTCTGCACGATAATCTTCAGGGAATGTCATTGTAATGCTTGTATCTTGACCAGTCTTTTTACCAACTAACTGATTTTCAAATTCTGGCAACATATTGCCATCACCGATAATGACTAAAACGTCTGAACCCTTACCACCATCAAACTCTTCACCATCAATGCTACCAACGAAATCGATAGTTACACCATCTTCTTCTTTTGCTGCACGTTTTAATGGTTCCCACGTCATCCGTTGTTCACGAAGTGTTTCTAGCATTGTATCAACGTCTTCATCTTGAACTTCAGCCGTTGCTCTTTCTAGTTCAATTCCTTTCAGATTAATCTCTTTCACTTCAGGAAAGATATCGTAAGCCATAGAATAGATAAGAGCGCTGCCCTCTTCCTTCATCGTTTCGATATGTGGCGGGCTGGCAGGATTAATTTTTTCTTGTGCGAAAGCTTCTTGCATGCTGCTTTGAACGAGTGCATCAATAATGTCACGTCTAGCTGTGCCGCCGTGAGATTGAGCAACCATTTTTGCAGGTACTTTACCAGGGCGAAAGCCTGACATTTTAACTGTTGGTTGAATTGATTTTAATCGTTCTTGTACTGCTTGCTCGATATTGGCATCTTCAACTGTTACCGTCATACGGCGACCGAGTTCGCTAACATTTTCTACAGTAACTTGCATTCTTAACCTCAATCTTGGATTTTTATTGCTAGTACTGATGGCTATTTTGAAACCATCAGTCACTTAGCATATATGGTACGAGAGGAGAGACTCGAACTCTCACAGGTTACCCCACTAGAACCTAAATCTAGCGCGTCTACCAATTCCGCCACTCTCGCATAAACTTGTTGCCAGATAACTCTCTATCTGATGAAGTCGGCTATTATAGACATACATAAACAAGAAAACTAGTCTTGCATGCTTAAAAAAGTTAATCCTATACTCGCTTTTTCACAAAACTGTTGAAATGCAAGGAAATCTTTCGATTCAATAGTTCGTTTTGACACCTCTCTATCAGCTATAAACATGCCTATAACTTTCCCTTTGACGACAGTTGGCATAATTAAATAGGGAGGAAAACCTAATAAACTAAGTGTCACTTTATTAATAGTGCCATTAATCTCCTTTGGATTTGAAGATATATGAGCGCCTTCATGGCTGTCTAGGACTTTTGCAAAGATATTACTCTTATGTGACTGTCTCTTATACACAT
>CAJXPP010000051.1 GCA_913058195.1 uncultured Gammaproteobacteria bacterium
GTGGGCTCGGAGATGTGTATAAGAGACAGCATTGGCACCGCCGCCTTTTCCTGGTGAAGTGGCTAAAAGTACCATTGGTTTATTTTGATAAACTTTAGGGTTTATTCTAGAGCACCAGTCAAAAATATTTTTATAAGCAGCACTATATGAACCGTTATGCTCGGCAAAAGAAATCATAACAACATCGCTTTGTTTAATTTTTTCTAAAAACTGTTTTGCTAACTCTGGCTGGCCAATTTCGATTTCTTTATCTTCACTAAATATAGGAAGTTCATAATCATTAAGGTCTAAGACTTCTGTGGAGGCATCTTCTACCAAGCTACTTGCATAAGTGACCAATTTTTTATTGATTGATTTAGTACTACTGCTTGCAGCAAACGCGATTATTTTCATTTTATTTCCTGTTAAGATTATTCAAAAATAATTTTACATCACCAGATGTATATTTATAGTGCTCAGTGATAATTTTTTGCAACAATAAGTTCAGCATCATCTGGCCGTACACACACTAATACTTTTTAACAGATTGATCATAATACATATGTCTAACAACTCATTTTTATTGGAGCAGGTCACATTTGAAATCCAGGTGTTCGTACTCAAAATCTTTTAGACTGATTGCTGCTTGATTAAGGGATACATTGGCCCATAAGGCTTTAGTTGGCTATGTGTCTATCGTAATGTATTTGATGCACGAAAAAATTAATTAAGTTTTCTGATATTATGATATTGGTTACATGAGAAACTTCGAGGAGGTGGTTTCATAATGATGTCAACAAGAATTCTTCACATATCCGACTTACATTTCGGGCCTCCATTTGTACCTGAGGTTGCTGAAGTCTTGCTGCAAACTATCCCAACGCTTGATCTCGATGCCATCGTGGTGAGTGGTGACCTGACCCAACGAGCCAAGCGTCACCAGTTCGAGGAAGCTAGGCAGTTCTTCGACCGCATGCCGAACCTTCCGATGCTGGTAATACCAGGCAACCACGACGTGGCATTATGGCGTATTTACGAGCGCTTCTTCAAGCCACACGATCTCTACCGTGAAATCATCTCGGACAATCTCAACCCGATCCTAAAAGTCGGCAATGTCATACTGGTAGGCCTTGATTCTACCGCTCCACGGCGCAGCATTTCTAACGGCCGGATTCATCGCAATCAACTTCGACTTTGCGAGAAGGCTTTTGCCTCGGTACCGGAAGATATGGTCCGTATCGTTGTTGCACACCATCACTTCGCACCTGGACACGACCGTGTATTCGATGTCGCGATGCCTCAAGCACGCCGAGCGATCGACTGCTTTGTTGAGCAAAAGGTCGAGATGATCTTGGGCGGACATTTGCACCGGTCCTATATTGGTAGCTCACTGGACTTTTTTCCCGGACATCACCGGGATCGCGGAGTCATCATAACTCAGTGCGGAACAACAACTTCCAGTCGCGGTAAAGGACGAGAACGGGATGAGAATACTTTCAACCTTATCGAGGCTGGTTCTCAGGCCCTCACAGTGACGCATTACCTGTATTTTGAGGAGAAACATAAGTTCGAACCTATCAGTAAGCATATGTTTCCACGTTCGGGGCGACCGTTCGACACCGATACCTCTGCAACTACTCCACCAGTAGCAAACAAATGAGGGTGAGAAGAAGCAGACGAAAGTCACTTGTGTTCGTGATAACAGCCGTTCTTCTTGCAGTGCTAGCCTGGTACGTAAGTAATTACGTGTCACTGGCGGAACTTGTATATCAAGAGGATCGCATCCGCTCACTCATTGCACTTGATCCATTAGGCTCCTTCCTCGTGGGCTTCGGTATTTACACGGCACTATCGCTAGTACCGGGAACTGGGGGCAAGGCCATTGTCTATGGCTGGCTGTTCGGGTTCTGGCAAGCTGTGATCATCGTTACAGTGGGCCTCGCTTTAACCGGGATAGTGATTTTCTCCCTTAGTCGGTATCTGTTCCGGGCAAGCATTGAACGCCGCTACACCAACTTTGTCTCCCTTATGAACAAGCATCTCGAAAAAGAAGGCGCATTTTACCTTCTGACACTCCGAATGGCACATGCCCCGTTCTCGATTGTCAACCCAGTTAGTGGTGCGAGCCGTGTCCGTACCTGGACATTTTTCTGGACTATGGTAGTAGGCTTATTGCCGGCCAATGCGATTTGGGTCTATGTGGGGATCCGCCTGCCCTCGTTGCGTGATCTTGCGAACAGTGGACCGGGGGCTTTCATCGACCTGCCGCTAATTGGAGCTCTGGTGGCCTGCGCCTTGTTGCCGCTTTTGATACGCTGGCTGGTGAGTCACTTTGGAATTCCTGCCGCTGGGAGTCAAGCCGAAGACACTACACTAATATAAAGGGGATAAATTATGATCATAGTACCCACTTATGCACTTTACTGGACCCTAGCTGTGATATTTACCAGCCTTATGATTGGGTCGGTGGCTCGCTTCATCACTCTTCGGCATGCTGAGGAAGCATTGAGGCATAAACGACTTGCGAGCCTGAGGACCTGGTGGATCATAGCCATTGCCGTGAGCGCCGGACTGCTTGCAGGACTGCCTGGGATCTGCCTCCTGCTTACAGTGGCCAGCTGCATTGCCTGGTTCGAGATCACTAGAATGTTTGACCCCCGCGCAGAGGATAAACTTGCCATTAGTATTGGTTATTTACTTATTGTTACTAATTACCTGCTGATTACGTTTGGCTCGTTCTCGTTGTTTGTGGTATTCCTCCCGATTAGCTCACTTTTCATCCTATCAGTGTCTTTGCTGATAAAAGGGGGGGCAAAGGGTTATATTCGATCTGCAGGAGGGCTACTATGGGGCATTATGTTCCTTGGCTACGGAGTCTCACATGCTGCTGCCCTAATGATACTTCCCAGCTCTACCTATGGTCCATTAGGTCCCATCGGCTGGTTCCTCTTTCTGATCATTCTTACTGAGGCCGATGATATTTTTCAGGCCATAATTGGTCGACTGTTTGGAGCTCACAAACGGCACCTTATAGCACCAATGATATCGCCTAATAAAACTTGGGAAGGTTTCTTCGGAGGAATGTTGGTTATCGTGATAATCGCCCCGATCATTGCACCGTGGCTTACAACCTTAGGCCAGCAAGCAGGTCCACTTTCACTTTCAGAATCACTGAAACCTTGGTTCGCTCCAATCTTGGCGGCGATTATCATCTCATTAGCCGGCTTCTTCGGTGATATCAACATGTCGGCCATCAAACGTGATGCCGGCGTCAAGGACAGCAGTAACTTGTTACCGGGCATGGGCGGCGTAATCGATCGTATTGATAGTCTCTCCATGACTGGGCCGATATTTGTATATTTTCTGATCTGGTGGATGGGATGACGAATAACGAAACACACACGAAAGCTGCCGAAAAAATTCAGCCATATATCTCTAATCGGCTCCTGACAGTTCCCAACATCATTTGTGTAATCCGACTGCTTGGATCATTCGTACTTATCCCGATCGCTTGGCAGGATCAGAATGAGATTTTCCTCTGGGTATTTCTGTTTCTCGCCATGACAGACTGGCTTGATGGCAAATTAGCCATTCTTCTTAACCAGCGTTCGGTGTTCGGCGCGCGTCTTGATAGCTGGGCTGATGCCGCGCTATACGCAGCCCTGTTGTTCGGATTGGTAACGATGTACGATGAGACCCTTAAGGAAGAACTGGTTTGGATCACTGCCGCTCTAGCTACTTACCTGATTTCTACTACTGCTGGCTTCTGGAAATACCAACGCTGGCCCAGCTATCATACCCGTGCGGCCAAGACTGCGTGGTTTCTCACTGCGGTTGGTGTGATATGCCTATTTAGCGACTGGTCACTATGGCCGCTACGCATCGCCATCGGGGCCGTTATCATAACCAATTTGGAGGCACTTCTTATCACGATTACTTTCCCAACCTGGCGCGTCGATGTCACCTCTATTTACCACGCTTGGCGAGACAGGAGTGATTCCTGACGCATTCATCTTCATGATCTGGCATCATGAGTATGATGCGTAATGTTGAGCGAATACAGGATTAATGAACATTTGATGATAACTCTGGTGATAACTTTGCAGATTAAAAGGGGACGTCACTTTTAATTTAAAGCTTAGTCTATATAGAGCTTTTCTTCTGCTGGTTTGTAGCTCCAAGGCAAATTGGCATTTTTCCAACCATTAACTAAACGCTGACCTTTCTGTGCGCCTTGTTTGACTTTGTCACCTTCGTATCCATCGACAACGGTATAAGCTTTTGTATAGCCTAATTGGTTGAGCAAGTTAGCGGCTCTCGAACTACGAGTGCCTGAGCGACACATTAAAAGGATCGTTGTCTCTTTGTTTAGGCCTGCTTCCTCTAATTTTTCTTCTAAAATGACAGAGAAACTGCTATTAGGTTCTTTCAGATAACGGTATTTTTCTGGATCCCATTCGCTAAGATCATTAAACATATAGGGGATATTTACATCGGCAGCCTCAGCCATCCCAAGAAACTCTACCTCTGCTTGGGTTCGAACATCGACAAGATACACATTATCAGGATCTTGCATTTTTATTTTATGAGCTTGAATTGCAGTGACGTAGAGTGCTTGTGGCGTTTGTTTATTTTCGGGCAATTGCGAAAAGTCTTCAGGCGTAGGAGTTTGCGTACAGGCGACTGAAAGTAACATGAATAGAATTAAACTAACTTTGTACACAATGAAATACCTTTTAATTAAGTGCTATAGAGACGCGTCCATTCTCCAATAAATAGGCTGGCAGGGCAATGATTTATATTGATTAAATGCAATGGTTGTTTAGTGAGTGCTAAGTGTAAAGGGGAGTAGGACTATACTTTCTGTCGTGTAATTCATTTTATGATTAATCAAGTAGCCCGATCCCATTATTTTTTGGAATATCAGAATTTTATTGGATTAGAGAGCTTCAAGACTCTTTTTCTAGACGGCCCATCAATCAATATATCATTTGCATAATCTTCAATAATGTCACTGATTTCTCTCAAGTGGGGCATCAAAAGTTCTTTGTCTTTTGCTTTAATATTATAGTGATTTATTGTTCTTAGTAATGCAATCGAAGCACTGTTTAAACTTTTATTGTATCTTGGAAATGAATTGTCATGGGGTGTTGCAAGCCCTAACTTCTGAATGACTTCTTGTACCACATCTCCTTCGTATTTAAATGCTGAAACATTATTTTTACCAAACAATGTTTGGCATTCAGTGACAAAGCCTTGATAGTCTAAATGTTGAGAAAACCATTTGATATCTAACATCTCAGCAAAGGATAAGTCTCTGCCATAACACGGGTTACTGTCAACTTGTGGGTTGCGAATACATTGTTTGTAATAGTCTTCAATAAAATCGAGGGGGTCTCGAAACCAGGCCCATATTTTAATATCAAAGTGTTTTCCCAACTCACATAAAATATCTTTTGATTCGACAGGAAAGTCCCACCAGTAATTATAAATACCTTCAGATGACAAGATGATGGTATGCGTGTCTTCTTTAACTTGTGAGATTATGTTCTTAAAGTTTTCTAAGAAATTCTCTAGGTGTGTTGTGACTAAATTCTTCTCAAACCATTGGTGTTTGGGTGCATGGGGATTATGTAAGCTTTTATGATTATGAGGGTAAAGAATCCCTTTTCTTCTGAGCTTCCCTTGCTTTTTATCGAGGTAAGTTTGAATGCTCGTCGTGCCCGTTTTTGGTGTGCCAGCATGGATGATTAGCTTTAGTGGTTGCTCTAGTGGTTTTAATAACTTAGCCAGTTCGTTGGCAAAATGAATACTTGGTTTTTTCATGGTGGTAAATAAAAAACCTCTTAAATATGATAGGGAAGTGAAATCAAAGGGGGATTATATTCTATATGCCACCTCACAGGTACATTGCAGGTCGTTTAACTTCTGAAGCCTAACGCCTCTTTAAGAGGCAAAAAATTGTTGGCTAAAATTAGCAACTAAGAAGTAAAAGCCAACTGTTTTTTGTGCTTTTAAACGACTTGTTATGTCGAACTCCACTTATTTAGGCTTTTCTTTGTGAACAAGCATATTCATGAATTTTTCAAACCGCCTTATTCTGGTGTCGGGTTTCTTCGCACTTATTAATCCATACGCGATAGCATAACGACTCGATTTATTGAGCGTTTCAAAAAATTGTTTCGCCTGCGGCTTGCTATCTAGTGCTGCTAGGAAATCCGCGGGTACTTCCATTTCACTTACCACATAAGCCTTTTCCCAACGACCGTCGGCTTTCGCAGTACGAACATGCACCAGCCCTGATTCCATCATCCGGCCCTGACTTATCAAACATTCCACATGTTCCGTGTTTCTTTTAGACCAGTTGCTTCGAGATTTTCTGGGAGTAATACGCTGAAGATAGGCTTGGTCATCAATTGACTTCTTAATACCGTCGATCCAACCCCAGCATAGAGCCTCGATAACGACATCATTCCAAGTCACGCTCAGAATCCCAGTTTTTTTCTTGTACATCTTCACCCATAGCTCATTTTCAGTGGTGTGATTCACCCTGAGCCATTGGCCGAGATCTTTCGGTGTTGCAAATGTCATGATTCTCGATGGATCGGGTACAGGCATCAAATTAGATTCTCTTCGGCATAACGCCGTTATAATTGCCCGCATTGCGGAGTGGATTTTTGCGGTAAAGTGGCGCAGCCACCGCAAAAAGGAACGTAGTAATGAGGGTCAATTTGATAACTTTGTCAGCCAATACACTATGATGCTACTTTACGGCAAAAGCAGTAAACGAACTTCTGCTCGTTGCCACCCGGAGTGTGGTGAGTCTCTTTTTCGTGACCAAGAAGCTCGAATTGCGCACCAAACTCTGCGTGAAGCTCGTTTGCGCTGTACCGCATAACGGCAAGACCGCTACATTGAGTAGGGCCATCCTCCGCAAAAGTGGCAATTATGACGAGGCCTCCTGGCTTCACCATTTGCAGCACCTTTTGCACGTAAGTATGCCGTTCATCTTCAGTGGTTAGGAAATGGAAAACCGCTCTATCGTGCCAGACATCATAGGCATGTGACGGAAGTTCCACTGCCAATATATCGGCCTCTAACCATTGAACATCGGCAGTACACGCACCAATTCGAGCCTTAGCGGTAACCAGTGCAGCTCCGGATAGATCAAGAACCGTTAAATGCTCATAACCATTAGCCAGGAGATCGTCTACAAGAGTCGACGCACCTCCACCTACATCAATTATCGACGCCGATGTTGGAATGTTTGCATCTCGGATGACTTTCAGCGAACGCTGTGCATGCTCCTGAAACCAACTGACTTCAGTATCTGCTTTTGATGTGTAAACTTTTTCCCAATGTTTCTTCAATACCATATGTACTCCGAGAATTTCGAATGGAGGGCTAACGCCCATTTTAGAGGCAAAATATAGTTGGCTAAAATAGGTGAACGTTGTGAACAAAAAGCCAACTCTATTTTGTCCTGCTTGAAATTCTTGTTATGTGAATTAACTACAACATGCCCCGTTTTCTTGAATTGGAGGACACTTAACTGTACCAAAAGAACAATAGACACAGCAG
Source organism: uncultured Gammaproteobacteria bacterium (assembly GCA_913058195.1). Taxonomy (GTDB): domain Bacteria; phylum Pseudomonadota; class Gammaproteobacteria; order Nitrosococcales; family Methylophagaceae. The sequence continues at coordinate 7,561 of CAJXPP010000051.1, forward strand.
TCACCTGCTAAAGGTTTTAATATTTTATGACAAGATATGCACTCATAAAAGTATTGGCAAGCATCCGTAGGCATAAGCTCTTTTTTCTTAGCGCCACATTCTGGACAGGTGATAATCGACTCTAGAATTACTTTGCTCATTTAATTTCTCGATAATAGGAAGTTTCTTTTCCTCCGTTTTTTTAGACACTATATCTTTGATTTCACAGAGGCTAAGACCAAGAGTTTTGGCACGACAAATCATACTTATGACCATTACATCATGGTCGTTATAAATACGATAGCTACCTTTTCTGTCTGGAGGCGTTATCAAATCAATTGACTCATAAGTGCCGAATAGCTTTACGAGTTGCTCCCGTCAGTTCAGAAACACGACCTATTAATATAGTAACCCTCATGAGTGATGGAATAGATGATCGCCTAACGATCTACATAAGGGGCGCGTGGTACGAGCGTCCCAACGGAAGCCACGCTTTTTGTGGCTGGGGGGATTTTGATGTTTTGGTTATGCATTTTCACCTCGATAAACCACTTAGGGTGCATTTCATTGAAATCTGTTCGAATATTAGAGACTAGGTAGCTTGCTGAGTCTAAAACAAAGTTCTCTCCATTGATATGCTTGAAAACAACCCAGTGCCAGAAGTTTTTACCGCCTTGTTGATTATGCTTGATAGGCAGTAATGCCAAGTCAGGAAGCATGTTCCACGATTCAAAATCTAGTTGATCATCAGATGTATCGACTCCGGCATGAGACAACATTTTCCTCACATATTGGGTATCAGACCATAGTGATTCATCTTCAGCATAGATGCCCATCGAATTTGCTATAGCTTTCATTTCTGGATAAGTCTTGCTTAGAATATTCGCAACGGATGCTATTCCGCAGCCTGAAGTCTCTTCCTGTATTACTGACTTTAGCACTTGTTTCTCCTTAAGGCATAACGTTTGAGTTAACCGGCCGTTTTATATAGAGCAGAGCGAAGCGGAGTATAAAACGGCCGGGTTGGACAATTTGTTATGTGTCTTTTTCACTTATTAGACTTCCTTGCTATTTCTTCTTTGATTGAAGTTAGATTGTTAAAAAATTATACCGAAAACCAGCATAAGTAAAAACCGTAGTTTATCCCCTATTATTCGTTTGGGAGTTAGAACTGCTCCGTAGAAAACTTGATAACCTCGTTGAGTTCCAAAAGTTTAGCACCATTTCGTGCCATCACCGCCAAACCGAACTGCAGTGACAAAATGTAATTAGCTATCATAGCTGGCGAGCGTTTGCCCGTTACATTTCCTGCTTCTATTTCGCTCTTGAAAAAGGCTGTCAAAGAAGATTTTGTTGCTTCATTTATTTTTAATATAGTCTGCATAGCATCCTCTGGAATACAGGTTCCGCCAACTTCGCTGGTACTTATACAAACGAAACATCCACCGGGTAATTTCGGGTCTGTAACCATTTGGGCAATGGATGTTAAGTAATCTTGTATTCTTTCACTCAAGCATTTATCAGCTGACAAAAGATGTTTAGTGTGGATCGCTCCTTGTTTTTGAACGTATCTTTCTAACGTGCTTTTATACAGTTCTTCTTTATTCCCAAAGGCCGAATATAAACTGGGTTTATTAATCCCCATAGCAGTGGTCAGATCCGTCAGGGAGGTTCCAGGGAAACCATTGGTCCAAAATACTTCCATCGCTTGCTCAAGTGCAATGTCTTTGTCAAAAACACGGTGACGGCCAGCTTTCATTATCTCTCCCCTGGATTGGATTAATTATCTGCTTGCAATTGTGTACCGTTCGGTATATATTGTCAACTCTGTACCGATCGGTACATATTTAATTAATAGACAAATAAAACTAAAGGGTCAAAAAATATGAACAACTTATCTGGTAAAACTGCAGTAATTACAGGTGGTAACAGCGGTATAGGCTATGCAGCTGCGAAGAAATTTAAAGCTAATGGAGCCAATGTGATAATTACCGGCAGGTCAGCAGAAAGAGTAGAAGCCGCTGCAAATGAGTTAGGCGTTAAAGGAATTGTTGCTGATGTTACGAATTTGTCTGCACTGGATGATCTGGCAGAGCAAGTAAAAAATGAATTTGGTCAGCTTGATATTTTATTCGTCAACGCAGGAATTTTTTCTCCCGCTCCTGTTGGACAAAATACCGAAGAGATGTTTGACACTCAGATGAGTATTAACTTTAAAGGAGCTGTGTTCACGATTGAAAAATTTCTACCAGTATTAAAGGATGGTGCGTCTATCATTAATCTGTCATCGATTAACGCTTACACCGGCATGCCTAATACCGCTATTTATGCCGCGTCAAAGGCTGCTTTAAATGCATACACCAGAACCGCTGCAACAGAGCTCGCACCAAGAAGCATCAGAATCAATTCGGTTAATCCCGGACCTGTTGCTACCCCTATTTTCGGTAAAACCGGCATGCCGGAAGCGCAGCTAAATGATTTTGCTGCTGCCATGCAAAACAGAATCCCACTAAAACGTTTTGGTCAGCCTGAAGATATAGCAAATCTGGTCGCTTTCTTAGCATCTGATGACGCTTCATTCATAACGGGTAGTGAATACAATATCGACGGCGGCATGAATGTGAATCCGCTTTTATCGTAAAGCCTAACCCGGTTAATCTGGCTGCATGGTAGTTGTAGTCAGATTATCGACTGGAATATAGAGAGAAAAGACATGACTAAACACATATTAAGAGTTGATGGCAGTATGCGAAAAAATGGTTCCTACAGCCGTAAACTGGTCGATAGTTTAATAACACAGCTGAATAAAAAAGAGCAGCACTCAACAAAGGTGCGTGACCTTTCAGACGGGGTACCCTTTATCAATGAACAATGGATTGGTGCTAATTTCACTGCGTTCAACGAACGCACAGCAGAACAACACGCTGAATTATTGCAATCAGACGCATTGGTAAATGAGTTGCAAGAAGCGGACATTATCGTAATCGGGTTAGCTATTTATAACTTTTCCGTGCCTGCCGCATTTAAAGCCTGGATTGATCAGATTGTCCGATCCAAAGTGACTTTTCGTTATACTGAAAATGGGCCAGAGGGTTTGCTTGAAAACAAAAAAGCTTATGTGGTCATTGCTTCAGGTGGTACTCAAGTGGGCAGTGATATCGATTTTTTCTCGGCACATGTGCGTTATATATTAGCTTTTATTGGAATTAAGGATGTGACCTTTATTGATAGCAGTGGCATTGGTCGGGATGAAGTCGGGGTTTTGGCTCACGCCAACGAGGCGATTGTAGCCATTTAAATACTAAAGATTAAAGGCGGCAGGAATAAAAAGGATTAAAGGAGTCTGACCCCTTTAATCCATATAACAAATACATAAAGTATTATCTTTTTGGCGCAATCCATTATATTTTTATATATTCCTTTTATTTTCTACACATAACGCCGCATTAAGCGGATAAAAATAGTTGGCTAAAATGTGAAGCGAAGCGGAACTTAGCCAACTGTTTTTGTTCCGTTTAAATGCCTTGGTACGCCCAGCATG
>CAJXPP010000052.1 GCA_913058195.1 uncultured Gammaproteobacteria bacterium
GAGATCATGCCTAGTCTCGTGGGCTCGGAGATGTGTATAAGAGACAGATATTGGTATTGTGAACACCATAATTTATTTTTTGTGACAGTACATCATCAACAAGTAAGATATTTTCATTATATTCAATTAAATCGACATCTAAGCCCACACTACGGTAGAAGCCTTTTTCTTTTGCCATAATAAACCCAGCAAATTCAAATTGGTACTTCCACGATAGTTGTAATGAAACTTTTTCTAAGCTTTGTTCTGCATTCACATTAGATGAAAAAGCGAGCATCAATGCTAGAAACAGAATAGACAATGACTTATACAACAGCGTTACTCTTGGGGTCAAAAGATAATTTATCAGCGATACTTTCATGAATAGATAATAATGCAGGAATCACAAATAAAACAAGCACTGTCGCAAACATTAAGCCAAATGAAATTGACACTGCCATTGGTATTAAAAACTGTGCTTGCATAGATGTTTCAAATAATAGAGGCGTTAAACCACCTATTGTTGTTAATGATGTTAATAGAACGGCTCTTAGACGTTGTGTTGCCGCATTGATAATAGCTTGTGTGGTTTCAATGCCGGCTTCACGCTGATGTTTGAAAAATGTCACCAAAATAATCGAATCATTAACAACGATGCCTGACAAACCAAAAATACCAAATAATGACAGAATAGTAAGATCAATTCCCATTACCCAGTGCCCAAATAAAGCACCTATTAGACCGAATGGAATAGCTGCCATAACCACTAATGGCCAACCATAAGAAGAAAAAACCCAAGTAAGCACTAAATAAATCAACGCAAAGGCAATCAATAAGCCTTGTTTCATATCACCGAGTGTCTCGGCTTGTTCTTCAGCTCTGCCTTCAAAGCCAATGGCTACACCATAACGTGATGTAATATCAGGTAAGAATGATTTTTTTAAATCGGCCAGAATTTCATTGGTATTGTTAACAGAAGCATCAACCCTAGCTGTAACATGAATCGATAGCTTGCTATCTGTGTGGCGCAGTACATCGAAGCCTCTTCGTGCTTCGAAATCTACTACACTTGTCAGTGGAGCACTGCCTCCCTGTGGTAAACGTACCATGAAGTTTTCTAGTGTTGATATGGTGTTTCGTTCTGAATCAGGTAGCATAACCCTCACTTCTACTTCATCATCACCATCTTGGAATATTTGCACCAATTGGCCATCAAATGCAGACCGTAATTGTCGGCCAACATTATTCACAGTTAATCCAAGCACTTCTCCTTGCCCTTTAATACGGTAGATCAATTGCTCCTGCCCATAAGGCATATCGTCTTCAATTGCACTAACGCCACTATATTGTTCGAGTTGATCGACGATCTCACGGCCAGCCTGCTTTAATATTACTGCTGAGGCACCAGTTAGGCGAATATCTAAATCACTACCTGGTGGCCCCGTTCGGCGCTCAGAGAGCGTGAAGGTCTCAATCCCTGCTGGTAATACGACATTTTTTCGCCATTCGTTTATAAAATCTTTATTTCTAATCGTTCTATTGTCGGGTGAGACTAATTCTAATTGAATTGAGCCAAAGCGTTCTCCCGTTTGTGCTGAAGATCGGCCAGCTGTACTTGCACTTCCAAGACGTGTAATAGATATTTTAACTAATTCGGGGCCTAATTTTTGAGTAGTTTTGTCTAACGCTACATTAAGATGATCTAGAAACTGCTTCACTTTATCTGAAGGAGTACCCGCTGTAAAACGGGCATTAGCCGTTATGCTAGTGCCTTCTGGTGATGGGAAAAAAGTAAAGCTTAATCGGCCTCCTGCCAATAAACCTATGCTCATTATTAATAAAGCAAGACTGATACTGATAGTCACGCCACGATATTTAACAGCCAGTGTAACGAGCGGTTTAAATAAATCATCACGAAGGTAATTAAATTTATCATCTAACCATTTTCGTACAGGAGGTGGCTTAGCATGATGAATTTTGTGGAAAGCATGTCGCAGGTGGCCTGGTAGTATTAAGAAGCTTTCAAAGAGTGATGCAATAATGACGCAGATAACAACAAAAGGTATATCATACAATATATTACCAATCGTTCCTCCAATCATCATTAAAGGTATAAATGATGAAACAGTGGTCAGAGAAGAAGAAATAACAGGCGCTAACATACGGCGAGCTCCGCCTTCAGCAGCCATCAGTGAATTTTCGCCAGACTGATAATGAGACAGGCTATCTTCACCTACTACAATGGCATCATCAACAATAATACCCAGTGCCATAATTAGGCCGAATAAGCTGATCATATTGATGCTACCACCAAATAGATACATTACGATCAAGGTGGCCATAAACGAAATAGGAATGCCCACCGCAACCCAAATAGCAACCCGACCTTGCAAAAACAAGAATAAAATACCTATAACAAGAATTAACCCTCCTAAGCCGTTATGGACCAATAGGTCCATACGTTCTTTTATTAATTCCCAACTTGCATCATAAACTATTATTTTGACACCTTTAGGTAGCTGTCCCTCATTCTCTGTCACCCACTGCTCGAGAATATCGGCGGACACAAGTGAGTCTGCATTTTCTGTTCGTTTTAATCCGATTTCTATGGCTGGTTTGCCTTCATAAAACACCTTTACCTGCTTACGCATAGGACGTCGCTCAACCTTCGCAACATCATCTAATGATAACAATCGTCCATTACGATCAGTTTTGAGTGATAATTCAGAAAATGCTTGTGCATCACGTCGCTGATCCAGACTTCGTAATTGTTTTGCAGTCTCATCATTACCGACTTCACCTGCAGGAAGGTCACGACTTAACTCTGCAATTCGTTGGCTGACATCATCTAAACTAAGGCCCATTGATTCGAGCTGATTAGTATCAACTTGAATGGCCATTTCTTCTTTAGGTAAGCCATTAATTGTTACTCTTGAAATACCTCGATCTAATAAATCATGTTCAATTTCATGAACTAAATGGCGAAGTTCATCTAGCTTACCTTCAGTAGTAATCATTAAACTTGCTACGTTTTCATAACGCGTGACGATACTTACTTCAGGGATTTCTGCATCACTCGGTAAATTACGTAATTGAGCAACTTGGTCTTTTACTTGATCAAGCGCCTTACCCATATCACTGCCTTCATCAAATTCCAAGGTGACAATTGACATACCATAGGAAGATGTTGATGTCATTTTATCGACGAAGTCGATAGTGCGTAGCTCTTGCTCAACGCGGCTTGAGATTGAGTCTTCTACATCTTCTGCGCTGGCACTTCGCCATTCAACTCTGACAGTTATAACGTCTAAGGCAAAGGTTGGGAAGAACTGTGTATTTAATTTACTCAGTGACAGTAGTCCCCCCATCACCATAATAATCATTAATAAGTTTGCTGCTACTTTATGCTGAGCAAATAGACCAATAAAGTCACGTGTTGGATTATTCACCTAAAGCTTCAACTCTTAAGCCAGTGATAGCGTTCGGTAACTGTGTCGTTACAACCCTATCACCTTGTGATACTGAAGTGCTTCGAACAATAAGCATCTTGTCATTATTACTATTTGGATATTCGCCAACACGTTGAATATCAACTGCTTGCAAATACCCCTCTTTAATTACATAGATTTTATTGAGGCCATATAGTGCATTGGAAGGCAGAGCAATAACATTCTCTTGAGGTGCCAGCGTTAATACTATTTCAACAAATGTGCCTAGTACGGGAATATCTTCGTCTGTAGTGAATCGAAATAAACCATCTATACCACCACTGTCCATCTGCACCTCGCCTGATAGACGATTAAGCTTGAGCGACTTATTCTTATAACTTGCTGTTAAATCATCACCTCGAGCCATCATTTTACGAACCTGCTGAATATAACGCCCAGGAACTTGCGCTCTGACTTCTAAGTTATTAATATCATAAATCGACAATATATTATCGCCTGCTCGTAACCTATCCCCTACTGACACATTCAGTTGCGATATTCGACCATCAAATGGGGCAATAATTTTAGTGCGTGATAGATCTACTTCGGCTTGCTGCAATAAGGCTTGGACACGTTTTTTCTGGGATCGGATTTGAATTAATCTAGAGGGATGATCTTGAATATCAAATTCCAAGCCTCTTAAAACAACGGCTTGACGTTGTTTAGCTGCAATAGAATCGTCCAGACTAGCCTGAGACATCAACTTTGTTTGTTCTAGTTTTTGAGCCCTTGCCACTGCTTTATCAGCAATATCCAATAAATATTGTTGCTGAATTAACAACTCTTTATCTCGTAAGTATCGTTGCTGCTCACTATTTAACATAGCATTAATTTCAGCCAGTTCAGCTTCCCGCTGTGCCAATAATAATGTTGCATCTGTATTATCAAGCTCAACTAATACCTGTCCACGCTTAACGGCATTACCTTCAAGTACAAAAGCCGATGTAACATCTGCTACTAATGCTGATTTTAAATATGAATTTCGAGGTGTTTCAACACGTCCATAAAGCCTTATTTGAGGTGAGATTGTTTGAAAATCAGCTATTAACGTGTTTACACGCCATATTTTTTCGGGCTGTTGTCTAACCGATTTTTCTGGTTTTGTTTGCTTTAAAGTAATAAATACCACAATGGCGATAACAATAATGCTTATCGGTAATAAAACTCGTTTAAACAACTTTCCACCCCTAATTAACTTCTAATGACATCCCTATCAGAAGCTTATGTAATAAATGCTACAGCTTGTGACTCTTTAAATGAGTTTAAAGTTCAGCCTTATTTTATAGTCGAATTTTAAACATAGTAACTGTCAATACTACTGATATATCGCTATTCTATCGCAGCCTTTATGTTTTATTATATAATGCTTTGTCTGCCTTATTGATTAAACTTTATCACGCTCACACTGTTGCAAATACTTAAATATAAGGCGGGCAGATTTTGCCGGCTTATTTTCAGTCTGCTCTTTGATCGCATTTCTCACTAACTGACGTACATGCTGCATATCCAAATCACTAAATTCAGTACGTAATGTTGTCATTACATTCTTATCACCAGCAATCAATTCATCACGCCATAATTCCAATTGATGAAATTGTTTAACTTCACCATTATGTGTTTGGCGAATCTTCTCTAGGTTTTGCCTAATAATATCGAAGTCTTCATGAACGATGATCTTACCAATAGTGCCAGTCTGTCTTTTCAGGGCACCTTTAGTCATATCTTTTGCTTTAATTAAAGCTTCATATAACCGTTCTGATAAATCAAGTTTGTCCAGATCTCTAATCGGTAACTCAAGCAACTCTTTACCGAGATCTTTTAAAGCCAAAAGATCACGTTTGATTTGAGATTTACTAATCTCTTCCTCTAACTCATCTTCATAGGTCGCTTTGCTGCCAAATTTTTTCATAGTGATAACCTATTACTTATCGAATTAATAAGAAGCTAGTTGAACTCTCGAGCAACATTCTAGTTGTGAAACTACCAAAGAAAAATCCATGTACTTTACCGTGACTAAAAGCGCCCATGCATGTTATATCGATATCATTTTCTTGCTGGTAAGCTGTTAACTGCTCAATGACCTCACCCTGTAGTGCTCGCGTGCTCACATTGAGTTTAGACTTTGACAATACAATGCTAGCTTCATCTATAAGTTTCTTCGCATCGTCTATATTGGCTTTAACTGCCACCACATGAACATCAAGCGATGGACTACATAACTGGCCTTCGGCAAGTAACTTTAAAGCTTTGGAAGATGTTGGGCTGCCATTATAAGCAAACAGCATTTTCTTAGGCTGTGAAAAATCTCTCTTAACAATGAAGACTGGCGTATGAATAGCACGTATAGATTCTTCAAGTTGAGAACCTAAACCTTGTTTATCTCCTTGATGATTTTCACCTTTTGCACCTAAGATTACTAACGATGCATCTGATTCTATATCAACTAATGCTTCAGGAAGACTACCATGACGTTGTTTGGCAGTAATATTAGTTAAACCTGCTTGTTGCGCTTTTTGTTTCGCAGCATCGAGGATAGTTTTGCCTTCTGCAATCAATTTTTTACTTTCTAGACGTTCTTCGTCAGAGAGCTCATCGAGCAAATGCTCTTTCATATTAGGCGTTAAATTACCTTCACGATTAATATGTTCACTTTGATGACTATGTTCAATGGTGTGCAGAAATTGTAGTGGTGACTGACTACTGTTTGCTAACCATATTGCGTGATCTACAACAGCATCACCTAGTTCGGAACCATCGATACACGCAACGATCATTTTTGTTGTCATTCTTAGTGTCCCCCCATGATTTTTTCTATCTCTTCAGGTTTATCATGTACTGCAAACTTATCTAATAACGTTTCACTGGCTTCATTTAGCCCAATGATACTAACATCAGCACCTTCACGACGTAGTTTTAACACGACTTTATCTAATGCATCAACAGCAGTAATATCCCAGAAATGAGCACGATGAACGTCAATAATAATTTGATCAATAGCTTCTTTATAGTCAAATAAAGCTATGAATTTATCTGATGAATTAAAGAAGATTTGGCCCACAACTTTATAAGTACGCGTATCAGTTTCTTCATCAAATGATGAATCAATGTACATGAACTGGCTTAAACGCTGAGCCATAAATAATGAACCAATCAAAATCCCGGTAAATACGCCTAACGCTAAATTGTGTGTCCAAACCACAACAATTACGGTCGAAATCATCACTGCCGTAGCACTGGTTGGGTTGGTTTTAAGCTCTTTAATAGAGTTCCAGTTAAATGTACCAATTGAAACCATTATCATCACAGCCACTAAAGCTGCCATAGGTACTATCTTTAACAAATCGCTTAAAAATACAACCAAAACTAATAGTACAACACCCGCTGTCATCGCCGACAAACGACCACGACCACCTGATTTAACATTAATAATAGATTGGCCAATCATGGCACAACCGGCCATACCACCAATTAAACCAGAACCAATATTGGCAAGACCTTGGCCTTTACATTCACGTTTTTTATCGCTTTCTGTATCTGTCAATTCATCAATAACATTTGCGGTCAGTAATGATTCTAATAAACCTACTACAGCAATAGAAATTGAGTATGGCAATACGATGAACAATGTTTCCATATTGAAAGGAACGTCTGGCCATAAGAAGATAGGTAAGGTATCTGGTAACTGTCCCATATCACCAATGGTACGAACATCAACACCCATAAAATAAACAAATACAGTCAAGGCAATGATATTGATCAAAGGAGATGGCAAAACCTTACCGACTACCGGAACATAGGGAAATAGATAAATAATACCTAAACCTGCTGCTGTTAGGGCGTACATATGCCAGGTCACATTCATTAACTCAGGCAATTGCGCCATAAATATAAGAATAGCTAAAGCATTCAAGAAGCCTGTCATAACTGACTTAGAAATAAAACTCATAAACTTATGCAAGTTTAGATAGCCGGCTATAATCTGCAGTAAACCTGCCAAAACCGTAGCCGCTAATAAGTACTGCAAACCATGATCTTTAACTAAAGTGACCATTAACAGTGCAGTAGCTGCTGTAGCCGCAGAAATCATTCCGGCACGACCACCGGTAATAGCGATGATTACTGCAATTGCAAATGAAGCATACAAACCAATTTTTGGATCAACACCTGCGATGATAGAAAAAGCAATGGCTTCAGGTACTAGTGCAATGGCAACGACAATACCCGCTAGAATATCACCACGGATATTACCTAGCCAGTCTTGTTTAGCTGATAGCAGCATGTTTGATTTACCTCGTTACGAAAAAGATTACATTGCCAGAACTGACAGTAAACCCGATATTATACATTAAAAAGTACTTGCTTTTGGGCTTCAAAAGTAAGCTTGTAACAGGTTACTATTGCTGAGTTTGCTTCTGCTGTATAAGGCGACGCTGCACAGCAGCCAAAATAAACATCTTTTGCTTATCGTCACTATGACTCCACTGCATGATTTCCTTGATGCTACGATGACACCCTAAGCAAATATCATTATTATTAAGGCAACAGTTTCGAACACAAGGTGATGGAATATCTGTCATTATCTCTTTAACACTACACAATTATTTATTTTAGCCCAACAAAAAGACGTATAAATCACTTCTCGATACCTATGTTATTGGCGCTATAAAGCGATTTTACCTTATTTGTGATATTCAATGTTCAATGCTATGAAACCAAATATGATTAACTATAGTCATAATAGTTGGAGTTATAATCACTTCATACCGATTTAATTAAGCAAAGGGCCGGGATACTATGGTGCAAAATTATTTGATTGCCTTCTTGCTAATATCTATTGGTGTCATACCCTACTCCTCGCTAGCCAGTACTATCTGCAATGAAGTACTTACGGATACGGAAAATAACAGCAAAAAAATACAAAAACTGCCACTAGATACAGTAGTTCGTATTGCATCCCCACTGCAAAAAATACAGGTATCCCCATATTATGGTCATGGCTCAGGTGTATTAGTTCGATATAGAGAGGAATCTGGTTTTGTTCTATCTGCCTCGCATGTCACAGCAAGTCAGCCACTTATTTTAGTTTCGATCAATACACAAACTGATCGGCGACTGTTTTGGGCTCAATTCGTTAAAGAAGATAAAAATATAGATCTATCACTTTATAAGCTCATTGATGATGGCGTGGTAAATAACACTGCCAAAGTGTTCGAGGGTAATAATGAAATTTTTGAGCAAACCTTATTCACTGTTGGTTACCCTATTAAGTTAAGTTCTTTATCAAAAGCGGAATTATTCCCACTGTCAAAGCTTATTGTTCGAAAACAAAATTTATTAGGAACGAGTAAATATCTAGGTTTAGGTTTAAAAATAAAGCCACTCGTAATGAGTGACTGTATTGAAACAGGCCTGAGTGGTGGACCTGTATTTGACAATGAAGGCCGTGTTTTTGGGATAAACCACAGCACGGACCGATATAGAAATAGTGTTCGCTCTGTTAATGGTTATATAGTTTCATCTGCACATATAATTAAATTTCTAAAATAAATTTTCTATTTATCGGATCTAGCCACAATTCATAGAGATTACTCCAGCGATTTCAATACTCGCTTAATTTCAGCTCTAACAGAATCAATGCCTTTAACAACCCGTTCAACTGCCTCTTGTTCGCGACCAATTCCTTCCCAGTTACTGGACCAAATCTTGGTTAAGTTTTTAGCCGTTTGTTCAACAGTAGGATCAGCCAATACACTTAAATCAGTAATTAGACCCACTTTAACCCAGCCTTTTCTTGGGTTTCCCTGTTCCAAATCCTTATCATAATGAGCAATATAAATAAGTTGTTCCAAGGATGACAATTCAACCAGCATTTCAAAACTAGCGATTCGAATCGTATTGTTCTGTTCAGATATTTCCATTCGCCAAACATTGTATGAAAAACCTAATAATGTAAATAACATGCTGAATATCAGGGTGATTTGATAAATTTTAAATTTACTTTGAAACGGGCTATTCATTTTGCTTTTCCTATTCACATGTCCAGAACAGACATATTTCAAGCAGGTTTGTTACAGTTATTCACCGATTATTGTCACAATGACTGTCCGTTGGTGTCGATGTGTTCTATGCTCCCACAAATAAACCCCCTGCCATATACCTAAATCACATCGTCCTTGGCTGACAGGCATTGTTAAGTCAGGGTTAGTCAGCACTGTTCGAATATGAGCACTCATATCATCAGGCCCTTCATCTTGATGTAAAAACATCGGATCGCCATCTGGCACAATATGTTGCATATACGTTTCTAAATCACGTCGCACATCAGGATCGGCATTTTCACACAACATTAATGAAGCACTGGTATGTCGAACAAATACATGACAGGTACCGATTCGAATACCAGATTCTGCCACTAAATCTTGAATTTTAGCAGTGATATTAGTTGTACTCCGACCAGCTGTTGTAAAATCTAATGTTTGTTGAAAAACCATTATTGAACTCCTGCCTCAAAAAAAGCTTTCGCACGACCACTATTAATAACCTGCTTTACATGGTCGGCCGCTTGAGATTGGGATGGTTGCAATCCTACATGCCAAAGATTAATCGCTGCAGACAATACTAAACTATCAAAAGCAACACCTACTTCTCCTGATAATGCTTTTAATCCAACATCAACTGTTTCTTCAGCAGTGACTTTATCGGATTGTTGTGGCAATACACCACGTGTTGTTTGTTCAATTCCAAATGCTTTTGGATCAATTAACAGCTCATCAACTTGTTCGCCATGAACGCGATAATTATTAGATGTTTCACGCAAGGTCGGCAATATACCACCTTCAACACCTCGCATTACTAATGCTGTATCAAAACCTGATTGATTGGCCAGCCATGCTAAAACACTGGGATACGCTTTATGTACAAAGCCGACGGAAAGATGATTTTTATGCTGCGCTTTGATGGGCATGATCAGCTTCTCTAAAGTAGCTAAACTAGGCCGCTTAATAATTTTAGTTCGCAAGCTCTCCAGTGCGTATAAACCTGGCGTAGATTGAGATTGATCGACATAAGCCCAAGCAATATCAGCATTTTCGATACGCTGGCTTGCCTGTTCTACTGATTGATAAGTATCCATACCAGCAAGTGCTAAAACTTGTGAATGGGTGATGCCAAATTTTGGCCCCATTTCTTTTACGCCTTGCGATACAGTCGGCAAACCTGATGCCGCTAATACTGCCGGTAGAAATGCCAGTATAGGACAGTGACGGTTATAACCATTAAAGGGATCAGCAAACGTTAATATTTCTGAAACAGAAGCAGTATGTTGATCAGTGTTTTGCTGCAAGGCTTGTAATAAACCAAGGTTTTCATCATTAGTTTCAGTTTTCATTCGTAAACCAATAAAAAAGACGGCGGCTTGAACAGGATCGGCTTCACCTGACAGAATTTCTAACATGGCCTGTTTAGCTTCATCTATAGATAAGTTCTTACT
>CAJXPP010000053.1 GCA_913058195.1 uncultured Gammaproteobacteria bacterium
CGAGATCATGCCTAGTCTCGTGGGCTCGGAGATGTGTATAAGAGACAGGTACTATATTTTTAGATGAAATTGGTGAGTTATCACTCGACCTTCAAGTTAAGTTACTTCGCGTGATTCAAGAAGGTGAGTTCGAACGCTTGGGAGGTTCATCAACAATCTCTGTTGACGTTAGAATCATTGCTGCTACCCATAGAGACTTGAAACAGATGGTCTCAATAGGTGAGTTTAGAGAAGATTTATTTTATCGGTTAAATGTGTTTCCTATAACGTTACCCCCACTTAGAGAAAGGGGCGGTGATATAGCCATTATTGTTAAAGCATTTGTAGATAAATTTGCAAAAAAAATGGGTAAACAGATCGATAATATCCCTCAAAAAATAATGAATGAACTCAGTCAATATGCTTGGCCTGGAAATGTTCGAGAACTAGAAAACATTATTGAGCGTGCTGTAATTCTCTCCAATTCAAATACATTACAACTTCATGATAAATTACATGGAATAAAGACTACAAATAGTGATACTGACTTAAAGCCATTAGCAGATATGGAAAAGGCACATATAACCAAGGTTCTTAAACATACAGATTGGCGTATATCAGGAGAGGAAGGTGCTGCAACTGTATTGGAAATGCACCCCAACACATTACGATCACGTATGAGTAAATTAGGTATCAAACGTTCAAACTCTTCACTATAAATATCAGTAAGTATTTATGTTAAATATCGTTTATATACGGTATTTCGTGCTAAAAGATAAAATAATTAAACAACTATTCACATTAATCTTTACCGTTAACCTATTGTTTTTAATGTTTATTAAATTAAATTTTAAGCTCTGGCACAGCTTGTGCAATCTACTGTTTACCGATTTGGTATTTTTAGGAGAACAGTATGAATCAAGTAAAAATTGTCACCAGCCCTACATGTACTTATTGCCATGCAGCCAAAAGTTTATTAGATCAACAAGGCATTCCATACCAAGAGCTTGATTTAATTAAACAGAGTGAGCAGTCAAAACAATTAATTGCACTTAGCGGTCAAAGAACAGTGCCGCAAATCTTTATCGACGATAAATCTATCGGCGGTTTTAGCGAGTTAAGCAAAATAATTAATAAAAATGAGTTTGGTTTATACCAAGCACAAACATCAATTTAATTATAGGTTCGGGAGATAACAATGAATAATCAAACAAGTAAATTTATAAAACTCGCATTAACAGCAGTAGCTTTCAATTTTGTTAGTTTACAGCCGGTTTTGGCAACAGAAACATTGAGTGATGTTAAATACAAAACAGTTACCGTTGAAGGGCAGGAAATTTTCTACCGTGAAGCGGGAGATCCAAGTAATCCAACCATCCTATTATTGCATGGCTTTCCAACCTCATCGCATATGTTTCGTGAATTGATTCCTGAATTATCAGAACAATATCACCTTGTTGCACCTGATTATCCAGGCTTTGGTCATAGTTCAATGCCAGCAGTGACAGAGTTTGACTATAGCTTTGATAACTTAGGTAATATTGTCGATAAATTTATTGATACGGTAGGCCTAAAAAAATACAGCTTATACCTAATGGATTATGGCGCACCCGTTGGTTTTCGAGTCGCCACACAACATCCTGAACGTGTTGAATCGTTAATTATCCAAAATGGTAATGCCTATGAAGAAGGTATTAATAATAACTTTTGGGAACCGATTCAAGCGTACTGGAAAGATCGCAAAGCGGTTAATAAAGGCTTAGACAATGATTGGTGGAAAAATATTAAGGCAGCCTATAAACAGCCTAATATGACCAATGATGATGCACTGCGTTTTCTCGTCACCGAAGGTGCAACAAAGTGGCAATACACCAATGGGGTACGTAATGCTGAAAGTATTAGTCCTGATACATGGAATCACGTACAACCCTTATTAGATAGAGAGGGTAATACTGATATTCAGCTTCAACTTTTCTATAGCTATGGCTCAAATCCACCGCTTTACCCAGAGTGGCAAGCCTATATGCGGAAGCATCAACCACCAACATTGATTGTTTGGGGGGATAAAGATGAAATTTTTCCAGCTGCTGG
Organism: uncultured Gammaproteobacteria bacterium; assembly: GCA_913058195.1. Classification (GTDB taxonomy): domain Bacteria; phylum Pseudomonadota; class Gammaproteobacteria; order Nitrosococcales; family Methylophagaceae. The sequence goes on from CAJXPP010000053.1 coordinate 2,071, forward strand.
CGCCTATCCGTATAAACGTGATCTGAAAAATGTTGATTTCAACTTACTCAATACAGGTCATTTTGCTTTAGAAGAAGATGTCAATGTAATTGCTAAGCATATTAAACGTTTTTTAAGTAAACAAACTTACTAAAGCCGCTAATTGTTAAGGAAAGTAGAGGCGTTTATCAGCCTCTGCTTTTCAGTTAATGAGGATAAATACAATGGATCAAAACTTCACAAAACTTGCTTTTACAGATAGCGTTAAGGAAGTTCAACAACACTATGGGACACGAGACTCTTATTCGAAAATGGAAACCTCAGGTGATCGTTTTACGCTTACTTTTAATGAGCGATCATTTATTGAATCACGAGACAGCTTTTATATGGGCACTGTCGGTGAGAATGGCTGGCCTTATGTTCAATTTCGTGGTGGTCCAAAAGGTTTTTTAAAAGTGGTAGATAATACCACCATGGCCTATGTTGATTTTCGTGGTAATGGCCAATACATAAGCACGGGCAACATCAATGAAAATAATAAAACATCCTTATTTTTGATGGATTACCCATCACAACGACGGCTAAAAATATGGGTTGAAACAAGCATCATAAAAGCCGATGAAAATGAACAGTTATTGAAACAATTACAAGTGGATGACTATAAGGCGCGCGTTGAACGTATCGTAACATTCAAGGTCCGGGCCTATGACTGGAACTGTCCACAGCACATTACACCGCGTTATACTTTAGATGAGATTGAAAAATTTAAAAATGACATTAATAACGATACTTTATAATTTAGTCTGCTAGAAATCGGCTTTATAAATTAGTAATTCCACTTGTTTTTCTGACGGCACCAGGTGGATTGCCTATATGCTGTTTAAAGGCCTTTCTGAATGAAGCTTCTGATTGATAAGTCATTTGTTCAGCAATTTTAGCAATAGATTTATTGCCTGTTATCAGCATGTCATGTGCACATTGCATTCGCCAGTGAGTTACATAATACATAGGTGTAACAACCATTATGGTTTGGAACCTATTCGAAAATGCTGAGCGTGACATGCCGGCTTTTTCTGCTAGTAACTCTACTGACCAAGTTATATAAGGTGAAGCATGAAAGGCATCTAAAGCACGATACAAACTTGGATCAGCCAGTGCTGCTATAAAGCCTTGTTTGGTATCATTTTTACTTATCCAGCTTCTGATAATCTGCACGAATAGCACGTCACATAATTTATCAACAACTGCAGTCGAGCCAAGAGAATCACTTTGAGATTCACGACAGATAAATTGTATCAAACTATCTAGCCAGACAGCATTATCAGGATCAGCATTTTTAATGTGTACGACTTCAGGTAATGCATTCAGTATTGGATTGACCACATTACTTTCAAACTCAAACACACCACAGATGATTTTAGTTGTAGGCTCAGATAAATCTGACCCAAACAGAATACCAGGCTCTAAATATAGGGGATACTTATTACTTTCAGTAACAAAATGTTTTGCATCACGAGGGAAAAACACTAGATCGCCACTGCGCAAGGTGATTGCTTGCGGCTCATTTGGTAAATGTAGCCAGCATGTACCGCGCTCTACAATATGGAAATGAGCTTCATTGGTTTCTTTAGATGAGATTGACCACGAACCACAAAAATCAGCTTGAAAATACACACTTGCCTTGAGACGAAGTAATTTTAAAATATTACTTAATACATCCATTCTAATTATCCAATATAAAATACGATATGACATAAGGAGTGGACAATATAGCATATATAATATTTACACCGCCTTTATAATAGCTACTAATCGTTAATTAAGACGAGATTTAAATAGAAGGTATGAACATGAATATTAAAAATTTACTGAAAAGTGTTATTTTCGGAGCAGCAATTGTTGCATCAGGAATATCATTGGCAGACACACCTACAACAGTTAGAGGGATTGACCACCATACACCTTGATGAATACAACGGTTATTTTTCAGCAGATGAAACCTTAGCAGGACTGAAAGCTGGAGAATATGAATTCATTATTGAAAATAAAGCGGGGAAATTAGTTGGCTTTTGCCGTAACCCATGAGTTTCTAGAACAAACACCGATTGAGGTCGGTGAAACTATAAAAACTCGCGTTACCGTTACTGAAAATGGCTTTAGATACCGTTGCCCAATTAACCCAACTCCATGGTATGAAGTTGGTGTTACTCAATAAATAGCCATTACTATCTGAACTAAAATTATACAAGTCCAGATAGTACATTACAGACTCAGACTTTCAGGTGATAAAAATGAATTCAGAATATAAATTAACATTGCAAAATAAAACCATCGATAACGCAGAACAAAACGCTAGCATACAACTTACTGAGGCTAAACAAGCAATGGGGTTTGTCCCTAATATGTACTCAGCAATGGCCAACTCACCGGCTTTACTTGATACTTATCTACATGGCTATAAATTATTTAGAGAGCAATCTCATTATAGTACAATAGAACAAGAGGTAATCTTTCTAGCTATTAGCCGCGAAAATGGTTGTAGTTATTGTATGGCTGCACATAGTTTTGTTGCAGATAATATGTCAAAAGTACCTGTTGAGGTTACTGATGCCATTCGTAATGACTCAGTGATCAATGATGTTAAGTTGTCAGCATTAGCACTATTTACAACAAAAATGGTTAAAACAAGAGGACTTCCTACGCAAAATGATGTGAATAACTTTTTAGAATCAGGTTATACAGAACATCAGGTATTGGAAATTATATTGGCTATTTCTGTTAAAACAATCAGTAACTATGCAAATCATATTTTTCACACAGAGGTCGATGATACCTTTAGTGATAGAGTTTGGTAGGTCTGTTAGAATAAATGAATATGGCTGGGTGGCAGAATGTTTATGCCGTGGCCTGCAACGTCACGTATGTTGGTTTAAATCCAACCCCAGCCTCCATTATGATTACTGTTTACATGCGCTATTAACCTATTATAGTCTTTCAATTTTAAAAAATATGGAACTTTATTTTTAACTTTCTAATTATGAGACTTTAATTTTAATGAAAAATAAGAATACTATTGAACTTAGTGAAACTACTATACACGCTATGCGTCAATGCATTCTTCTTCAAAGCTTAGACGCCGATGATTTTTCTCAGATTGTACAAACATCCAAACTACGTAATTTAGATGAGAATGAAACCTTATTCGAACAAGGCGAACAACTAAGTGCGATCTACTTACTCCTCTCTGGAGGCATTAAGTTACAACGGTTAGCACCTAATGGTGAAGAAAAGGTCTTTGAGATTATTCGGCCAGGCCAAACATTTGCTGAAGCGGTTCTTTTTTCAGGCGGTTCACGATATCCTGTATCTTCTATTTCACTTGCACCGTCAGTTGTCGTTAGTATTCATGCAAAAACCTACCTAGAATTACTTAATACATCTAATGAATTATCTATGAATTTATTAGCCAAATTAAGCCAACGATTACACTGGATGATTAACGAAGTTGATCGGCTCACATTGCATAATGCAACCTTCCGTTTAGTCGATTATCTTTTGAGTCATATATCAAATGATAATAATGAGTCTGCGGGAATAACACTAACAGCGCCAAAACAAGTTATTGCCTCCCGTTTATCTATTAAACCAGAGACGCTATCTAGGACATTTAAAGACCTATCTAAGCGAGGTCTAATTCTCTTAAATGGTTCAGAAATAGAGTTGTTAGATGTCGAGAAATTACGTGAGTTAATTTCTCTTGAATCCTAGCCTGTTTTAAATCTAATTTTTCACTTGACTTAAGTCAAGGTCAATCACTACCCATCTTAATATACTCATCCACACTTTTATAATTAGGAGAAGTGTGATGAGAGAAACCTTTACCAAGGGCATGGCCCGAAATATTTACTATGGGGGAGGAATATTCTTCTTCCTGGTACTTATTGGATTAACTGTTGATACGGTAAGAAGCTTACCTAAAACAGATAATTCACAGAATCTGACTGAATTAGTTATAGAAGGCAAGCGTGTGTGGGAAGTTAATAATTGTATTGGCTGCCACACTTTACTCGGTGAAGGCGCATATTTTGCACCAGAACTAGGCAATGTTTATACACGCTTTGGTGAGAGTACTGAGTCTATAAAAGCATTTATAAAATATCGCCCTGTTGAAGGGATTCCCGGTCGACGAAGCATGCCGCAATTCAACTTAACAGAAGAAGAATTGGAGGCAGTTGCTCAATTTCTAAAATATACCGATGGTATTAAGACTGCCAGAGATTGGCCACCGAATATTCAAGGTTAAGGGAGAGATATCGATATGAAATATGAATCACAAGGCATTGCAAAAATGTATTTTATTGCTGCAATTGCACTTTTTGTTGGGCAGATCCTGTTTGGTGTCACGATGGGGTTACAGTATGTAATGGGAGATTTTTTATTCCCTGAAATTCCTTTTAATGTTGCAAGAATGGTACATACTAATTTATTAATCGTTTGGTTATTATTTGGTTTTATGGGCTCGGCTTATTTTCTTGTTCCAGAGGAAGCAGAGCGTGAGCTATATGCACCTTGGCTTGCCAAGCTTATGTTTTGGATATTCCTAGTAGCTGGTGCGTTAACCATCTTAGGCTATCTACTGGTTCCATATGCTCGCTTAGCAGAGTTGACGATGAATGATTTGTTGCCAACTATGGGGAGGGAGTTTTTAGAACAGCCTACTATTACAAAGATTGGCATTGTTATTGTTGCACTCGCCTTTATCTATAATATTGGTATGACAGTACTTACTGGTCGTAAAACCGTTATTAACGTTGTCTTACTGACGGGTTTAGTTGGTCTAGCAGTATTTTTCTTATTCTCTTTCTACAACCCTGACAATCTTGTCATGGATAAATACTTCTGGTGGTTTGTTGTTCACCTATGGGTAGAAGGTGTTTGGGAATTGATTATGGCTTCGTTACTTGCTTATGTATTGATTAAAGTAACAGGTGTTGACCGTGAAGTGATTGAAAAATGGTTGTATATCATTATTGCGATGGCATTGATTTCAGGTTTGGTTGGTACAGGGCATCATTTCTTCTGGATTGGTACACCTGACTATTGGCAGTGGCTAGGATCTATCTTCTCAGCATTAGAGCCAATCCCATTCTTTATGATGACATTGTTTGCATTCAATGTGGTTAATAAGCGTCGACGTGATCATCCTAATAAAGCAGCTGTTTTATGGGCTTTAGGTACAGCAGTAATGGCCTTTTTAGGTGCAGGTGTATGGGGTTTCCTACATACATTAGCACCCATTAACTTTTACACTCATGGCACTCAAATAACGGCTGCACATGGTCATATGGCCTTTTATGGGGCTTATGTAATGGTTGTATTGACGATGATTTCATATTCAATGCCACTTATGAGAGGGCAGAAAGCAGCAAATGTAACGGCACAAAAGATCGAGATCTGGTCTTTTTGGACGATGACACTTTCTATGGTTGCCATCACCTTGTTCTTAACAGCTGCAGGTGTCATGCAAGTTTATCTGCAACGTTACTCAGCTGATCCATTACCGTTTATGGTCGTACAAGATAAACTCGCCGTCTTCTATTGGCTGCGTGAAGTTGCAGGTCTGATCTTCCTTTCTGGATTGTTCTTGTATCTTTATAGCTTCTTTGCAAAGGGGGAAGAGGTTAAATTAGTAGAAGAATAAGCTGTTTAAAAATTTTTCAGCTGAATCATAAATATACCGCCTTCCAATGGCGGTATATTTTTTAAGGGGATAAAAAATGAACACAAATGAATTACAGTTAAAGCGGGCAGCATCTTCCTCCTTACTTTCATTACTCAATTTAACTTTTTTACCTGTATTAGCTTTCATCAGCTTACTGTTTATATATACCAAAACCGAGTCAAATACTATTGATCGCTACTATGTAGTACTAGGTATCAAAACTAACTTACTGGCTGCTGTAGCATTATTATTGATGACAGGTTTAATGATTCTATTGGGTGGCTTTGACTCGCCTTGGACATGGGTCTTTGTGATTTCTTATTTTGTATTTGTTCACGCCATGTTTATTTTGTTTGCAAGCTGGGCGATGGTTCGGTCATGGACAGGGAAAAAACTGAAAAGACAATTTTTATCAAAATGACTTGATTAATGTCAAGGCGCTTAGCATCAACATGTATCAAACTTATTTTCTATCTTAAATATAAGAATGCTGTGCCTAGATCAAACACTAAAATCGAGCCAAAATTACTTCCAGGTGATCTAGCCATCTGGCTATTTATTTTTATGGAGTTATTAGTATTTGGCATTTTTTTCATGGTTTATGCCGTGATGAGAATACAAAATATTGAGCAGTTTAATTACTATCAATTAACACTTAACCGTGAGTTGGGGGCTGCTAACACCTTATTGCTGATCACCTCTAGCTACTTTATTGTGAAGGCGGTGCATGCAGTTAAAGCGAATAATATTAAAAACTGTATCTATTGGCTCTATGCTGCCTTAGCAGGTGGATTGGGATTCTTAATCTTAAAAACGTGGGAGTATATTGATAAGTTTTCTGCAGGAATAAGCTTAAGTACCAATACGTTTTATATGTTTTATCTATCACTTACCATATTCCATTTTATGCATGTGATATTAGGCATGTTGATCTTATTTGCGATCGTGATAAAAGCAAAAGGTGGGGCTTATAGTGCTGAGAATTATATAGGCGTAGAAACAGGGGCGTCGTACTGGCATATGGTTGACTTAGTATGGATTATATTATTTCCGTTGGTTTATATAATGCGATGAAAAGCTATCACAACGTAAATACAGTTTGGATCGTAATGATGTTACTAACGATTTCTACCTACGCTGTAGGTGAATTGGATTATAGCGGTGTAATTGCTGTGTCGTTTTTACTGTTAACAGCTTTGATTAAAGGCAGCTTTATTATCCGTGATTTTATGGAATTAAAAGGTGTAGCACTAATTTGGCGAGTGATTATGTATGGCTGGTTATGGACTGTATGTTTAGTTATTGCAACTACTTACTTTATTAGCATCTAAAAAGGAGATTAACGATGACTACAGAGAAAATTATATTAGACATTAATAGCTTACCTCGTGTAGATATTGAGTTTATGAACAATACCCATTTTGATGAACTGGTAATGGTGCAAAAGTTAGGACGGCTTATTTCTACATATCAAAAAAGTATTGCAGCTAGTAAATATGATACACAGCAAATCACCCAAGAATTTGAAAACTGGATAGAGCATAGTCACGATCACTTTTCTCAAGAGAATGCTTTGATGAGGGAAGTTGAGTTCCCAATGTATCAAATACATTCAACCGAGCATGAGCGTGTTTTAGCAGAAATACAATTTGTGTATGCTACTTGGAAAAACACCGGTGATATTGAGACTCTTGCGAATTATGTTTTTTTTACTTGGCCAACCTGGTTTATTACACATATAAATACAATGGATTTGATAACGGCACAGTTTGCCGTAATGAATGGCTACAGTCCAAATTCAGCACCTCTTTATAAATGAGAACAAAATTAATATGAGTAAAAACAAAGATAGTATTCCGTATTATCAAGATCAACACAATGAAATTGAGTTGTTTGAGCACGCTTATAATAATCAATTACCACTATTGATAAAGGGTCCAACGGGTTGTGGTAAAACACGGTTTATCCAACATATGGCTGCTAAACTGGGTCGTCCTTTATATACCATTGCCTGTCATGATGATCTGACAGCTGCCGATCTCGTTGGTCGACATTTAATTGGTGATGGAGAAACTTATTGGCATGATGGCCCGCTAGCTAAAGCAGTACGAGAAGGGGCTATTTGTTATTTAGATGAAGTGGTCGAAGCTAGAAAAGATACCACCGTGGTGTTGCATCCACTCTCTGACGACCGTCGAATATTACCTATTGAACGAACAGGTGAAGTGTTACATGCACCTCCTGAATTCATGCTGGTTGTTTCTTATAACCCTGGTTATCAAAACTTATTAAAAGGCATGAAACCTTCAACGCGTCAGCGTTTTGTTTCAATGCGTTTTGATTACCCAGATACTGAAACAGAAACGCAAATTATTCAACAAGAGGCGGGTATCGCAGCTGCAACAGCAACAAGCCTTATTGAATTAGCTCAAGCACTACGCGTACTTAAAGATCATGATTTGGAAGAATCAGCATCAACACGATTATTGGTTTATGCAGCAACCTTGATTAAGTCAGGCTTTGATCCCATTGAAGCCTGTCGTGCCGCGATTATAGAACCATTGAGTGATGATGAAAAAACAGTGGAAGCGCTAATGGAAGTGGTTAAAGCAAAAATGGATATTAGATAGCATGACAACGCCAATATCGGATGATAATACTGCTGCATTTGCAGAGGCATTTTTTATTGCCAATCTGCTGTTTGTCGGTGTTTTCTACTTGGCATTGTGGCTGCTTTATTTTATGCGTTACAAACAGACATCAGCCATAGGAAAACAACATTTAAGCCAAACATTACTGGCTAGTAGTTTGAGCACGATAATTTTTCTGGCCATTAATGTATTAATTTTACTGACTAATGGTTATGCCTCTTTAACGGCATTATTTTCTTTAGAGCTTTATTATATGCTGATTGTGCCTTTATTCTTGACCGTAGGCATTATTGCATTTACTAAAGCAGTTAAAGGCCTGACATTTAGTTACCCACTTATCTGTCTCTTATACACATCTCCGAGCCCACGAGACTAGGCATGATCTCGTA
>CAJXPP010000054.1 GCA_913058195.1 uncultured Gammaproteobacteria bacterium
CGAGATCATGCCTAGTCTCGTGGGCTCGGAGATGTGTATAAGAGACAGGTAATAAGGCAGGTACAGCCTATCATAAGATAGTGAATGCTCACATTTATGAGGACCAGCTTGAGTTAATGAGAGATGTGCAACTAAAACGCACACCGCTTGAATCACCACAATTAATTATTAATCCAGATATTAAATCATTAGAAGATCTTGAGTCATGGGTATCACTGGATGATTTTGAAGTCATAGGCTACGAATGCCACGAACCTATTCGATATCCTTTTTCAGTATAATTGTTAGGGAGAAAACTAAATGCAGAAGTCTTTATTTATAGTGTGGCATGACTCTTTTATTCAAGCTGAACCGATCATTGATGAGCAGCATCGAGGTGTGTTGGCTACGATTAATTCCTTACATTATTTTCTGCAGCAAGGGCAGGGACTAGAGGCCTTAATGCCAACAGTAAAGATTTGTATAAGTTATATGCGGTTCCATGCGGCAACAGAAGAGGGGATCTTGCGTGCTGCTAATTACCCAGATCTTGATGCCTACATTGAGGATTCTTCGAAAGTAATTGAGGATTTTAAGACGGTGTGTAAAGAAGCTATCCTTAATAGAGAGCCAGAGCAGGTATTAGTTTTTTTACGCCAATGGTGGCAGAGCCATATCGAACTGCATGAAGAAATCACACCACTAATAACTGAGATTAAAGGCCAATTTTGTCGATTAGATGAACATGAAAAAGAAAAGCAGGAAAAGTAAAATGTCGTATTTTCTATAATGTTTTTTAAGGTTCAGTTAATAATCGCGTGGTTTAATGCCTAAAGAGCAATAGTAACGAGGATAAGAAAATGAGCGCAGCAACAGCGAAGTTAACGTCATACCCAGTCTGGGATCGTACTGTCCGTATTTTTCATTGGTTAAATGTATTTTGCGTATTGGCATTGATTGCAATTGGCACAGTGATTTTAAATGCCAAAGGCTTGGGCGTGACTAATGACGGTAAAATCATATTAAAAACAATTCATGTTTATGTCGGTTATGTATTTGCCATTAATTTAGTATGGCGAATTATATGGGGCTTTATCGGTAGTCGCTTTGCTCGTTGGAAAATGGCTTTACCGTTTGGTAGTGAATATAAGGAGCAATTAAAAGCCTATATTGACGGTGCTAAACACAATAAACTGGTTGGCTTTTTGGGGCATAACCCGATTGCTCGTTTAATGGTCGCTTTGCTGTTTTTATTAATGTCATTACAAGCGATTACTGGTCTCATTTTGGCCGGTACCGATGTCTATATGGCGCCGCTTGGTAACACGATTAAAGAGTGGGTTGCAACGGACTCAACAACGGTTGAATTAGTGAAACCGTATTCTAAAGAAGGTATCAATGCTGAGGCCTATAAGGAAATGCGTGATTTTAGAAAGCCGTTTATTACGATGCATTATTATGTGTTTTTCATTTTATTAGGCGCAGTTATTTTGCATCTTGTTGGCGTGCTAGTTTCTGAACTGCGTGAACGTAATGGGCTGGTTTCGGCGATGATCACCGGGAAGAAGGTATTTGCTGAGAAGCCGTTTGACGTCGACTAGAGTTTACTTATCTTAGTTTTGCTAAGAAACCCACAAATGCCCTTTATGCGAAGCCGAGCATGGGAAGAATTGAATGATCAAACACTCGTCCACTTATTTCCACCAAATAGCCTAGTTTTTGGCTGTGATAACATGGGGTTGAGGGTGAGGCTTTAAGAATCAGTAAGCCTCTACTATGATCTTGAACAAGTTTAGCTATTTCTTTTTACGTCGACAATGTGCCAGAAACGGTCAAGTGTTTAGGCTAGTATCATTCCATGTAATGCACCGAATGAAAATACAGAGTAATATCAAACCCCATCATTTAGATTTTGTTTATGAATAAATTAATCATTCTATTGACGACGCTTGCTATATTTCTGACAGCTTGCGACCAACCAGCCACTGACAATGCGTTACAGTATAGTACTGCTCCGATTGAAGACGCTGTGGTAATGTATCGCCTCGCTATTCATCCCTTACACAATCCGCAAAAGCTTTTCGAAGCTTATCAGCCGCTGGTTGACTATATCAATAGTCATCTACAAGGTGTGCAGCTTGAATTGGAAGCGTCACGAGACTACCCAACATACGAAAAGAAATTCCGTGCTCGCGAGCCAGCGTTTTTAGTACCTAACCCATGGCAAACGTTACAAGCGATGGATAGAAATTATCATGTCATTGGAATGGCAGGAGATGCCAGTGATTTTAAGGGGATATTTATTATTCGTAAAGACAGCAATATCAAGGTACCGAAGGATCTGAATGGCAAGGTAGTCAGTTATCCTGCTGCTACCGCACTCGCCGCCGCTATTATGCCACAGTACTTTTTATATACTCATGGGATCGATATTAATCAGGATATTCAGAACCTATACGTTGGATCTCAAGAATCCTCTATTATGAATGTCTATCTTGAAAAAGTAGCTGTGGGTGCTACGTGGCCACCACCATGGCGATTATTTCAAAAAGATCACCCTGAAAAAGCGAAACAACTCAAAATTATTTGGCAAACTCCATCACTGATAAATAACTCGGTGATGGTACGCGATGATGTCCCTGAGGCCATTAGTAAGCAGGTACAAAATATACTTGTGGGCTTGGCTGATACGCCACAGGGCCAAGATATTCTCTCTGGCATGGAAACTGACCGTATATATTCGGCCAATGATGCCGACTACAGTATCGTCCGTGACTATATTAAACACTTCGAGGAAGTCGTGCGCCCAGTGGAAAATCAGTAATGTTAGAAAAACTACATCAATTCATACTTGGCACATTACGCCGACAACTGATTTTCGGGATGACACTGACAGTGGCATTAACAATGGCTCTGTTTATCTGGAATGTTACAAATCGCCAACAAACTGTGGAGATGAATCAAAATAAAGAACAAGCAATCGCGCTTGCTGACAGTTTAGTTACATCTTCGGCAATTTGGGTTGCTTCACGGGATTTCAGTGGGCTGCAAGAAATAGTCGATGGCGTATCGCGCTATCCTAATTTAAATCACGCTATTGTGCTTGGCTTACGCGGACAAGTATTGGCACATACCGATAAAAGTAAAGTGGGGTTGTACATCACTGAACCTCAATATAAATCAGAACATCAAAGCGTACAGCTATCGGCAAATATGATAGCTGTCACAAAAGCCATCATGTTAGCCGATAGGAAAATTGGTAGGGTACGCATCAGTTTAGATCGTGGGCCTTACCTCGCTGAAATCATAAAAATCAGAAGAAATGGTCTTTTTTATGCGTTAACAGCCATTTTATTTGTTGCAATCATTGCTTCTCTAGCTAGTCGCTATTTGACTCGCCGCTTGAATATGATCCAACTAGTGGCCGATGAGGTGCAAGCTGGTGCTAATTTGCGCGTAGTTATGTCTGGTGATGATGAAGCTGCGCTACTCGCGAGACAATTCAATAGTATGCTGGACAGTTTGGCGCAGCGAGAGGCACAGCTTGCCTCCTTTTACTCATTAGATCTTGTTGGTTTAACCATTACTTCGCCAGAAAAAGTTTGGATCAGCATTAACCGTTATTTATGCGTCATGCTGGAATATTCTGAGCAAGAGCTACAAGATATGACATGGGCCCAACTGACTCATCCAGATGATTTGGCTGCCGATGTTGAACAGTTCAACAAATTGTTGGCAAATGAAATTGATGGGTACAGCATAGAAAAACGATTTATTAGTCGAACAGGTAAAGTCATCCCAACCAAGATAGTGGTTCGTTGTGTTCACAAAGAAGATGCTAGTATCGATTATATTATAGCGATGGTTGAAGACCTTAGTCAAAACAAGGCTGATGCGATTAAGATCGAACATCTTGCATTTTTTGATCCCTTGACACAGTTACCAAACCGACGGCTACTTCATGACAGGTTAAACCAAGCATTAGTATTCAGTGCTCGTAATAAACATCATGGCGCCGTGTTATTTCTTGATCTTGATCACTTTAAATCGCTGAACGACACACTAGGCCATGACAAGGGGGATATACTGCTGCAACAGGTTGCTAAACGATTACTTTCATGTGTCCGTGAGGGTGATACAGTATCGCGCTTTGGCGGTGATGAATTTGTAATCCTACTGGAAGGTTTAAGTAAAAGCTCCATTGCGGCGGCTACTGAAGTAAAGAATATTTCGAATAATATTTTGGACTCTCTTAATCAGCCCTATATTATCGCTCAGCATACACAATCCAGTAGCAGCAGTATGGGCGTCACGCTATTTCTAGCTCATGAATCAAGCGTTGACGAGTTGATAAAACAGTCTGATATTGCCATGTATCAGGCTAAACAGGATGGACGCAATGCTTTGCGTTTCTTCGATCCACAGATGCAGAATAGCCTCAATGAACGTGTTGCGTTAGAGCGAGATTTAGGTGACGCGCTAGAGTATCAACAGTTTCAATTGTATTATCAATTACAAGTCGATAACTCAAATACACCTGTCGGGGCAGAAGCGTTGATCCGTTGGTTTCATCCTGAACGAGGACTGGTGCCTCCCCTAGACTTTATTCCAATCGCTGAAGATTCGGGCATTATTATCGAGATAGGTCAATGGGTACTTGATACAGCATGCGCTCAGCTTAAATTATGGCAGCAAAATAACCAAACCGCTGAACTCTCATTATCAGTAAATGTCAGTGCCAAGCAATTTCATCAGTCCGATTTTATTGAAAAAGTAATGTATGCTGTTCAAAGTTATGACATTAACCCCGCATTTCTCAAACTCGAATTAACAGAGAGTCTGTTACTCAATAATCTCGAAGGCATTATTGGCAAAATGAATGCATTGGCAATAGTGGGTATTCAATTTTCATTAGATGACTTTGGTACAGGATATTCATCATTACAATATTTAAAGCAGTTACCACTGTATCAACTTAAGATCGACAAGTCCTTCGTCGATGATCTTGTTAGTGATAGTAACGACCAAGCAATTGTACATACTATTATTGCGATGGCACATAGTTTGGGATTAAATGTTATTGCCGAGGGTGTAGAAACGAAAGAGCAACAGCAACAATTATTTGCTTCGGGTTGCATGCACTATCAAGGGTATCTATTTAGCAAACCAGTGCCCATTTTAGAATTTGAAAAATTGTTATCCCAATCTATTCCTGCATAGGAATACTCACTATGGATGCATCATCAAATATGAACGAAATACTAGTATTGGGAGATTCTCATACGCCGATATTTAATCATCCCGCATTCAGAAGGCATTTTCCTGATATTATCTTTAATGTGGTTACTGTCATTGGGGCAACAGCATCCGGCTTGGAAAATCCGAATACCAAAACACAAGCCTATCCAATCTTTAAAAAAGCACTCAATCAGTCCGTAGCAAACCACGTTATTATCATGTTAGGTGAAGTCGATACTGGTTTTGTGATCTGGTATCGCGCCAATAAGTATCAAGAGTCAGTATCAGTGATGATGGAGCGAGCCATCACCAGTTATGGTAATTTCTTAAAAGAAGTGTCTAAACGTTTTGATGTAGTATGCATCAGTACACCTTTACCCACCATCCAAGATGACAATGACTGGGGTGACGTCGCTAACGCGAGAAAAGAGGTGACAGCATCTCTTAGTGAAAGAACGTCCTTAACCCTGCAATTTAATCGTTATATTCAGTCATTTTGCGATCAACATAGTATTTCGTATCTCATGCTTGATGGAGAGTGTATTGGTCAAGATGGCGTGATCTCCAACCAGTTGGTGAATAGCGATCCCAATAATCATCACTACGATCCAGATAGTTACTCGCAGTTACTGATCAAGAATTTGGCAACGTTATTGTGATTAAGGTTTCATCATCAAGTAAATGAGTGAATAAACCGTACACGATATTTGCGTAGTTCAGTTTTGCATGGTCGTAAAAATAGAGCAATAGGTGACCCGACAAAATAGGTTTACTACAATACGTTTCAATTAGTTTTTTCACCTACAATTTAATAATCTAACAATCCGCTTTGAGTGGTGACCTCAACTGGTCGATGCAACACTTATAATCTTTATGTAAAAAGATGGAGTGTTGTAAATGGCTTATCGAACACGTATAAAATATACAACGGAACAAAAAAATGAGATATGGGATCGCTGGCAACGAGGTGAATCTCAAAGCTCTATTGGACGTTTATTTGATAGAGAATCTTCCTCTATATTCGGCTTGTTATCTCCTAGTGGAGGTATCCGTCCTGCGCCTCGCAAACGATCAAAGCTGTCGCTTACGCTTTCCGAACGGGAAGAAATTTCAAGAGGCATTGTTAAGCAGCTCTCTTTGCGCGCCATGGCAACCCAATTAAAACGTTCACCTTCAACCATTAGTCGTGAAATAAAACGCAATGGAGGTTATGATTATTATAGAGCTACTATGGCAGATCAATCTGCTTGGGATCGAGCTTGTCGGCCAAAGAAATGTAAGCTGGCTTGTAATCCATCGTTAAGTAGAAAGGTAGCCAAAAAACTTATGATAAATTGGTCTCCTGAACAAATAGCGGGCTGGCTAAAAAGAACTTACCCCAACAATGAGAGCAGCCAAGTGTCGCATGAGACCATATACCGTAGTTTATTTATTCAAACACGTGGCGTGCTTAAAAAGGAGCTGCAACAGTACCTCAGGACACAACGAGCAATCCGTCGTTCTAAACATGCAAGCCTTAAAAAAAGGGGCTTGGAAAAATTAAAGATGCCGTATCAATTAGTGAACGGCCAGCCTCCGTAGAAGATAGAGCCGTACCCGGTCATTGGGAAGGTGATCTGATTGCGGGTTCAAAAAATAGTTACATCGCGACATTGGTTGAACGTCATTCTCGCTATGTGATTATGGTGAAAGTAAAACAAAAAACAACCGAAGCAGTTGTATCTGCACTGATAAAACAGTCAAAGAAACTACCTGATGAACTCTATAAATCTCTGACTTGGGATAGAGGTTCTGAGCTAGCAGATCATAAACGGTTTACATTGGAAACGAATATTGATGTTTACTTTTGCGATCCACGCAGTCCATGGCAACGAGGATCTAATGAAAATACTAATCGGTTAATTCGACAATATTTTCCAAAAGGCACCGACTTATCAGTACACTCACAAACAAAACTTAATGCAGTAGCACGACAGTTAAATGAACGTCCACGCAAAACGCTAGGATTTGAAACACCAGCAGAACGATTTAACGCATGTGTTGCATCGACCAGTTGAGGTCACCGTCGGAAGCAGACATTAATTAAACGACTGCTTCGTGCTGCTTACCGTAAGGTAAAATTCAGTAGCTATGTGTTTTTCCCATAATATAAATTCTCTAAACTTAATGTTATTAAGAATCCTTTCTTGAAAAAGGAGGTTTATTCCGGTTAGCCTACCTTATCATTACTCAGTGTAACTATATCTTTCCCAACTCAGCAAAAGAAGTCACTTCCCCATCCCCCACCACAATATGGTCCAATACCCGAATGTCAACGGTAGCTAACGCTGACTTAAGCCGTTCAGTAATCGTGTAATCTGCTTGGCTGGGTTCGGCAATACCGGAAGGGTGGTTATGAGCAAAAATAACCGCGGCGGCATTATGAGCTAACGCTTGCTTAACCACTTCACGTGGATACACATTGGCTGAATCAATGGTGCCACGAAACAATTCTTCAAACGCGATCATTCGATGTTTATTATCTAAAAACAGGCAGGCAAACACTTCATGTTGATGTTGGCGTAATCGTTGTTGTAGATAGTGTTTGGTGCTGGTGGCATCAGTGAGAGCATCGCCACGAGTGAGGGTAGATTCAAGATGGCGTCGGCTCATTTCTAGCACGGCTTGTAGTTGCACGAATTTAGCAGGGCCTAAGCCGTGTTGACTGCAAAATTGTTTTTGGTTGGCTTCGAGCAAAGCACGTAAGCTGCCAAAGTTGCTGAGTAGTGTTCGGGCGAGTTCAACAGCTGAGATACCCGTCACGCCAGTGCGCAGGAAAATAGCTAATAATTCGGCATCAGATAGTATTTGTGGGCCGTGTTGTAATAGCTTTTCTCTGGGACGTTCGTCCGCAGGCCAATCCTTTATTGCCATAATTCGAATCCTT
Source organism: uncultured Gammaproteobacteria bacterium (assembly GCA_913058195.1). Taxonomy (GTDB): domain Bacteria; phylum Pseudomonadota; class Gammaproteobacteria; order Nitrosococcales; family Methylophagaceae. The sequence continues at coordinate 8,144 of CAJXPP010000054.1, forward strand.
TCTTTATTTGGCAGGTGTGATGTAGTGGTTAATTTACCGACTGTTTTTAATAAAAACAATAACTTGTTTTGAGTTAAGCCTAGAATGGTAGTATTCTATCTAACCTTTTTTTACGATTAATTTTCATGGCCGGAAAACTTTTTATTAGAACCTTTGGTTGTCAGATGAATGAGTACGATTCATCTAAGATGGCGGAAGTCCTTGCAGAATCTCATCAGTTAGAAATGACTGATATTGCAGAAGATGCTGATGTTTTATTACTGAATACCTGTTCAATTCGAGAGAAAGCACAAGAAAAAGTGTTTCATCAGCTTGGACGTTGGAAAAAGTGGAAAGACAATAAACCCGGTTTAGTGATTGGTGTTGGCGGTTGTGTAGCGAGCCAAGAGGGTGAAGCAATTCGTCGTCGTGCGCCCTATGTTGACCTTATTTTTGGCCCGCAAACATTACACCGTTTACCGGCAATGTTAGAAGAAGTTCATCTTAGCCATAAACCAAGCATTGATATTTCATTCCCTGAAATTGAAAAGTTCGATAATTTACCCGCATCAAAAGCCGATGGCCCGACTGCGTTTGTGTCGATTATGGAAGGATGTAGTAAATACTGTACTTTCTGCGTGGTGCCTTATACCCGTGGTGAAGAAGTGAGTCGTCCCGTTAGTGGTGTTTTGCGTGAAATTCAAGCTTTAGCGGCGCAAGGTGTGCGTGAGATTAATTTGCTTGGACAAAACGTAAATGCATATCAAGGTGAGATTGAAGAAGGCGATTATGCTGATTTAGCTATCTTGATTCACTATGTGGCAGATATTGATGGTATTGATCGTATTCGTTTCACAACATCACATCCGGTTGAGTTCTCTGACAGTTTGATTCAAGCCTATGCTGAAGTACCGGAGCTGGTGGATCACTTACATTTACCTATTCAGTCTGGTTCAGACCGTATTTTAGCAATGATGAAACGTGGCCATACGGCGATTGAGTACAAAGCAAAAATTCGTCAACTTAAAAAAGTACGTCCAAACTTAAGTATGTCGAGTGATTTTATTATTGGGTTCCCTGATGAAAGCGATGCCGATTTTCAAGCAACAATGGATGTGATCAACGATGTTGAGTTCGATCATTCATTTAGCTTTATTTATAGCGCACGACCAGGCACGCCAGCAGCAGCCTTTACGGATTCTATTTCTGATGAAGTCAAAAAACAACGACTGCAGACTGTTCAAACACGCTTATTACAATTAGAACGTAAGCATAGCGAAGCGATGTTGAATACGACACAGCGTGTGTTGGTTGAACGCATTGGCGAACGAGATGAAGGCGAAATGGTCGGGCGAACAGAAAATAATCGTACGGTTATGTTTGTTGGCGATAAAGCCTTATTAGGTAAGTTTGTTGATGTAAACATTACTGAGGCCTATAGTAATTCTCTGCGCGGCGAAAAACTTGCCGATAGCGTTATTCTTTAATACATTGAGACCCATACTTTGACAACAACTGCGCCGTCACTAGACAGCATTAGCTTTGAACTTAGCCCAGAAGATAACCCTCGTTTAGCCAATCTATGTGGCCATCTTGATGAACATTTACGCATGATGGAGCGTGGTTTTGGTGTTGAGATTAATAACCGAGGCTGCAAATTTCAAATTATTGCGAAGGCCGAGTTATTGGCTACTGTTCAAGAAGTGATCCATGAACTTTATGCTGAAACAGCACAAGTCGTATTGGTGCCTGAGATGGTGCATTTAGCGATTCGTCAAGCAGATGGGCAGGAAGCACTCCCTTTTGTTGAGCAAGCAGAAGTGGTGATTAAAACCAAGAAAGGTTTAGTTAAAGCCCGTGGTGATAATCAACAAAGCTATCTGCGTAATGCGATGACTTATGATGTTAACTTTGGTATTGGCCCTGCTGGAACGGGTAAAACCTATCTTGCTGTGGCCTGTGCAGTTGAAGCTTTAGAACGTGATTTTGTTCGTCGTATACTCTTAGTGCGTCCTGCAGTTGAAGCGGGTGAGAAACTAGGTTTCCTCCCGGGTGATTTGAGTCAGAAGGTGGATCCATACCTACGTCCTTTATACGATGCCTTGTATGAAATGCTGGGTTTTGAACGTGTTGCTAAATTGATTGAACGTAATGTGATTGAAGTGGCGCCGCTAGCGTATATGCGTGGTCGAACATTAAATGAATCATTCATTATTTTGGAT